>LOER01000012.1 GCA_001515945.1 Desulfitibacter sp. BRH_c19 | reverse complement strand
TAGAAGATGGGAGTCTTGGAGTGAAACTTGTCAACTTGTTGACATAGCTGAACCCATGCAAGGCTAGCGGTGATAGTCATCGGATAAATTAATTGTTCAATTAAGCCGCAGTAACTACATGATGCGGCGCAATAGATAGATTATACAAAACAAGGAACTTTTCATTCTTAAGTCAGACCTTATAACTTTTTCCATTATTCCTAGAGATAATGAAAAGAACTAGAGACTTTTAATGAAAAAGTTCTAGTTCTTTTTTAATTTCTGAGAAAATTTTAGTTTAGAGGTAGAAAAAGCAATACTTTTTCAGTAGCCTCCATTTTTGTGGTGTTTATGGCAATTTTTGCTTCGAGTAAACCATAAGCCGAGTTCTGTCTAGGATGATCATCTATCTAGGCCTACTGTTGCCAGTAGGCTCAAGCGACCTTACCCGGGAACGGAACGGGCAGTTCCTATGTTCCTCTATTCGGTCTTGCTCCAAGTGGGGTTTACCGAGCCAACCAAGTCACCCTGGCTGCTGGTGAGCTCTTACCTCACCTTTCCACCCTTACCATAACGGAAGTCAGAAATCGGAAGTCGGATGTCAGTACTTGTGAACAATCGGTTTGCCGATTTCTTTTATCCCAACTTCTGACCTCGGACTTCTGACCTCTGGTTATGGCGGTCTGTTTCTGTGGCACTTTCCTTAGAGTCGCCTCTACTGGGTATTACCCAGCACCCTGCCCTATGGAGCTCGGACTTTCCTCATGCTAATGCATGCGATCATCTAGCTTACTCAAAGCACATTTATAGACTTTTTTGTTTTTTGCTGGATTATTATCGTAACATATATGTATGTGGTTTGTCAAAAGTATTTAAATGGAAATAGCTTTTCATTCGCATTCATAGGTTTAGAATCGGAACAAGCTAACAGTATAGTTACAAAATTTAAAGAATTTGCAAAGTTCTATAAATAAATCTTGTCAAATCAACAGTTTCCGGTTATTCTTATAGATAAGTAGTATAAACAAATTAAGAAGTATAAAAGTGTGGAGTGAAGCCCCATGAATGATTTATCTAGAATTAAAGAGTTAGAGCAAGTGTTTAAAGCTTTATCAGATGTTACCAGGTTAAAAATTGTTGAAATGGTATCGGAAAAGGAAATGTGTGTATATGACATCTTTCAGAAATTAAACATCAGTCAACCTGCTGTATCACATCATTTGAAGATTCTTAAACAGGCCGGTTTGATAGTGGGGCGCAAAAAAGGTAAATGGGTATTATACTCTATTAACGACAACAAGAGGGATTTCTTGAAGTTAATAGAATGGTATCAAGACAACCAGGAATTGAAAACATTGAGTTCTTAATAAGAAAAACCGATCCTACCGGGTTCGGTTTTTAACATATTAAATTCATTTAAACCTGAAACCACATTTATGACAAAAAAGAGAGCCAGCGCCTACTGTTGGAGTTTGACATACTGAACATTTATCAAGATGTAGGGGCACAATTTTGTAGGTATAATTATCCATGGTTAACTCTGTATGGCCACAAATAGTTTCAAAAAATCTAAAAGGCAGAGGTTTTCTGTTCTCTTTAATCTGTTCACCAATGTCTTCATTTAATCCATAGATATCACCTAAATCATCCACTTTTATACTTAAAACCCTCAGTATATCATCTAAAAATTTTTTCGCTTCCTCAGAATTCTCAAAGAGAATCCCCTTTGTTGCAGAATGTGACATTTCTAACCCCCTAAATTTTTAACAAAATGTGCGAGTTTTGAAGGAAAAATTAAAAATAGCTGTTTCATACATAAACATTTTAAATCATTTATAAACGAAATACAATCAATTTCCCCTTTATATTCTAAATAATTCAAATAAATAAACATTGATCAGATAAAGACCGGGCCTTTTGGATTGATATGAATTTCACGAGGAATTTAGTGCATACAACAAATCTTATAGCAATCATTAAGAATTGCAATTAAAGGAATGCAGGACTTTTAGATAATTAATCAAATGTTTTAATGATGGGAATATCAGTTAGCCGATTTTCGTACAAGGCTGTGATAAATAGCACAAAGTTTCAGTACGAGGAGCGAATACAGCATATACAATATTCACGAATAGGTATATACTGATGCGGTGTGTTAGTATTGAAATTAACTCTATATTTTGAAAGGAATACTGTAATGACAAAACTCTTATCTTCAATAAAGCTTGCGGTAGTAATAATTGCGGCTTTAGTGGTTGCATCTATTTTTGCAACCATGTACCCAAGTGTAACTGTTTACAAATCTATATGGTTTAGGGGCTTGCTTCTACTGTTTGCCCTTAATCTCTTTGTATGTACTATTAATAGAATACCCGGCATGCTAGCTAAGTTGCGCAAAAATATTGATACTAATTGTGATATTAAGAACTTTGAAAAACAGTATTCAATTGAAGATGTTGCAACTGGTGAAGCCCAATTAAGAAGCTTTTTAAAAGAAAAAGGATTTAAGATACAGGAGGTCAACAATCCTAATAAATTATTTTTCCTAGCAAAAAAAGGTTCTTTGAATCTAATAGCTCCCCATTTACTTCATATTTCTTTGATTGTGGTTTTGTTGGGGGCTTTTATAGGCTCCTTTGGAACTAATGATAGGGTTATGGGTTTTGTGGGAGACCAGGTGGATATTCCTTCTGAAATAGCTCAGAATATGGCAATCCAAGTAAATGATTTTCAAACTTTATATGATAGTGATGGATCTATTGATAACTGGGTGACAGATATCACAATTTATGTCAATGATAATGAGGCTTCTAGTGGGACAACAAGAGTTAACAATCCATTTAAGCACAAGGGCATTGTCTTTTATCAAAGTTCTTATGGGTATAATCATTTAATAGAAGTAAAGGGTGAGCAAGATGAGTTTTATGCAATTCCAGATGGACAGAAATTTAGTATCGGGGATACATTTTTTAATATTCTGCATCTAAAAGAAGGGATTTTAATCAAACTGTATGAAGGGCGATCAGTTATAGATGCCAAATATCTTCAAGAAGGCGAGACTATAGATTTCCCAGGTGGTGAAACCCTGGTATATGTAGAACTTAACCCATATACGGTTTTGGCAGTAAAAGTTGACCCGGGAACTAATATAGTAATGCTAGGATTTTTATTAATGATTGTATCATCTACAATGTTTTGGAGTGGAAGATACAGAGAAGTCAATGCAGTTTTAGCTAAAACAGAGAACAAGCTATATGTAAATATAAGATGTAAAAACGAAGATATAAAGCAGGACGTCAATAATCAATTAGCAAAAAGGGTCGGGGGGAAACAATAAATGGAAAGTCTGCAAACACCCATTATGACAATATCTATTATTGGCTATACATTAGCCTTATTAATATATGTTTTATGCTTTATTTTGTCAAAGGCTTATTTGAAGAAATTAGCAAGAATTTGTACAATAGGCGCCTTTGTAATGACTACTGTATTATTAGGTATTAGGACAGTATTAACCGGAACACTTCCTCTAACTAATCTTTTTGAATTTGGCTTATTTTTTGTGTGGGGAATAGCTGCTGTATTTATTATCATTGACTATAAGTATGACCTATGGACTACAGGTATATTTGTACTTCCTATAGCAATAGTATTGTTGATATGGCTATTTACCTTAGATACTTCTGTAAGACCCATGATGCCAGCATTACGAAGCAACTGGCTATTTGTGCATGTCCTTAGTGCTGCTGTAGCATATGGAGCTTTTGCAGTTTCCTTTGCCTTATCGATAATGTATCTTCTAAAAGACTGGTTGTTATCTCAAAATGCAAATAACAAAATAATAGGAACCCTTCCTAGTTTGGAACTAATAGATGAGATATCCTATAAAGTAGTTTTTATCGGCATGCCTTTTTTAACAATAATGCTTGTTACAGGAGCTATTTGGGCAGAGTTTTCATGGGGATCGTATTGGTCATGGGATCCAAAGGAAACATGGGCTTTAATTACTTGGCTTATATATGCTGCATATCTCCATGTTAGGCTTATGAGAAACTGGAGAGGAAAAAAAGCAGCTGTCTTATCAATCATTGGTTTTGGTGCAGTACTCTTTACTTTTCTTGGAGTAAGCTATTTGCTTCCTGGAATACACAGCTATGCCTAAACAAGAGATAAGAAACAAGAGGCATGAGGCAAGAATGCATCTTAGCATCCTACCTCCTGCACGTATCCTGAAAGGGGGTGAATCTCCGATGATACAAATCCCAGAAAGTTTAAAGACCTTACTTTTAGATAAGAAGTCCATAATTATAACAAAATGGTTCAATTATTTATGTCATGAGTATCCGGATAAAACAGTAGAACTCCTAAAAAGTGATAAAAGTCAATTCGCTAATCCAGTTGGTAGTAACATGCATGACGGACTACAAGGCATTTTTGAAGAACTGTTACAAGATATGGGTTTTGAAAAAATGCACATTTATCTAGACAAAATTATTAGAATTAAAGCAGTACAGGATTTTTCGCCATCTAAGGCAATTGCATTTATTTTTATATTAAAGAGGGTAATAAGAGAAGAACTTCATAGTCAATTGGGAGAGGAGGTAATGTATAAGGAATTGGCTGTTATTGAAAAAAGAATTGATGATATTGCCCTTGTAGCCTTTGAAGTTTATTCTAAGTGCAGAGAAACTATTTATCAAATAAGAATAGATGAAGTGAAAAAAAGGTGTGATATTTCAGAAAGGATCAATACTTTAAACCAGTAAGGGACTTATACGAAAGGATATAAAACCCACCGAGGCAATAATGAATTGTGAATTTAAAACTAGTGAGAGGGTGATACAATGGCAAAAACTCCAAAGCGAGATCAACTGCTCAGCATAGATTATAATCCCCCTAAAACAGGGTGGATGGATACACCAGTTGATTTTAAACCTGGGACTTGGTGTTATCCAGGTAAAGCAGAGAGCCTAGAAATTATTGATTTTCCTAACCCCAGGAAGTGGTCTCCAGAAGATGAAGATTGGAAACTCCCTGAGAACTGGAAACAAATAATTTTTGATGGTCTTAGAGAAAGACTTGAAAGATTTCGCTCCTTAAAATTATTTATGGATATCTGTGTAAGGTGTGGTGCTTGTGCAGATAAATGTCACTTTTTTATAGGATCCGGTGATCCCAAAAACATGCCAGTTTTAAGAGCTGAACTATTAAGATCTGTATATAGAAAAGAGTATACTACTGCCGGCAAAATCATGGGTAAAATGGTTGGGGCAAGAGATTTAACTGAGGATGTAATAAAGGAATGGTTTTATTATTTCTTCCAATGTACAGAGTGCAGGCGCTGTTCAGTATACTGCCCATATGGCATTGATACTGCTGAGATAACCATGATAGGTAGAGAACTACTTAATCTAATTGGCTGCAATACAGATTGGGTAATCACACCTGTAGCTAACTGTTATATGAAGGGTAATCACTTGGGAATACAGCCACATGGTTTGGTAGATTCAATGGACTTTTTAGTAGAAAACATTGAAGACCTTACAGAAATAAAAATTGATCCTTCTTGGAATAGAAAAGGTGCGGAAATTTTATATGTTCCTCCATCAGGAGACCTTTTTGCTGATCCAGGTACATTTGGAATTATGGGTCAGCTAATGGTAATGCATGAAATTGGACTGGACTATACTTTGAGTACTTACGCTTCAGAAGGAGGAAACTTTGGTTCATTTGCTTCTATGGAAATGGCAAAAAGATTAAATGCTAAAATATATGCCGAGGCCAAAAGACTAGGTGTCAAATGGATACTTGGTGGGGAATGTGGTCATATGTGGAGGGTGGTCCATCAGTACATGGATACCATGAATGGACCTGCTGATTTTCTAGAAGTCCCTGTTTCACCTATAACTGGAACAAAATTTGAAAATACGAAATCCACAAAGTTGGTTCATATTACAGAATTTACTTCTGACCTTCTGTATCATAACAAACTCAAGCTAGATCCTAGCAGAAATGACGAGTTGAAGGTTACCTATCACGATTCATGTAACCCATCTAGGGCTATGGGACTCCTTGAGGAACCTAGGTATATTCTCAAGCACGTTTGTAATAACTTCTATGAAATGCCTGATGACACAATTAGAGAACACACCTTCTGTTGCGGTGGGGGTGCAGGTCTTGGTTCAGATGAGAACATGGAAATGAGGATGCGTGGAGGCTTCCCAAGAGCCAATGCAGTAAACTATGTTCACGAAAAACATGGCGTGAATATGCTTTCATGTGTTTGTGCCATTGATAGGGCAACTCTGCCACCGTTAATGAGATATTGGAACCCACAGGTGGATGTATGTAGTGTTCACGAGCTAGTTGGTAATGCCCTTGTTATGGAGGGTGAAAAGAAAAGAACTGAGAATTTACGTTTTGAACCTCTAGGAACGGAGGAGGATGACGATGAATAACTCCCGTAATATTATTATTGGAATTGCAGTATTAGTTATCCTATTTAGCTATCCATTTTGGGGTAGTTTTGGGAAATCTGCTGCAGCTCCCGACATAAGCTTTAACACACCAGAGATACAGTCTCTTGCAGAGGCGCAATGTATTGAGGATGCTGAATTTATGAGAGGTAATCATATGCAGTTGTTAAGTGACTGGAAGGTGTCTGTTGTACGTGAAGGCAATAGAGTGTATGTGTCGGAAGCCAATGGTGAGGAATATAACATGAGTTTGCAAAATACATGTTTAGAATGTCACTCCAACAAGGACCAGTTTTGTGATGCATGTCATGATTTTGCTGACGTAGATCCCACCTGCTGGACTTGTCATGTTGAATAAAGGAGGAGAAGTAATGGATATAAATAGAAGAAAATTTATCAAGTTTGGTGGAGCCTGTGCCCTTGGGTTAGGAGTAATGCCTCTTGTCAATGTTGTCGCCAGCAACAATCCAAAATTTCTCCCAAGCTCTAAAGCATTAGCTGGTAACAAGTGGGGCATGGCGATAGATATGAGTAAATGTGATTACTGCAATGATTGTATTGATGCATGTCATCTGGCCCACAATGTTCCTAGCATAGGCAATACAAAAGAAGAAGTAAAATGGCTCTGGACTGAACCACATGAAAATGCTCTCCCTTACCAAAGCCATGATTATGTGGATGAATCTACAAAGAATAGAGATGTTTTAGTACTGTGCAACCATTGTGAAAACCCCTCCTGTGTAAGGGTTTGCCCTACTCAAGCTACCTTTAAAAGAAAAGACGGAGTAGTGATGATGGATTATCATAGGTGTATAGGGTGCCGCTATTGTATGGCTGCTTGCCCCTATGGAGCAAGAAGTTTTAACTTTAGCGATCCTAGACCCCATATTGAAGAAGTGAATAAGGAATTTCCAACCAGAACCAAGGGTGTTGTTGAAAAGTGCAACTTATGTGACGAAAGGTTATCAGTAGGTTTGCCACCAGCTTGTGTGGAGGCTTGTCCAAATGGAGTATTTACCTTTGGGGATTTGGATGACCCAAATTCCGATGTTCGTAAGCTGTTAGCATCCAGTTATAATATCCAGCGAAAAATTTCTTATGGTACAAAGCCTAAGATTTACTATATAGTGTAGAGGGAGGGGTTGGTGTACATGATAGAAAAAGCTTTTAAGGAAGCTTCAAAATACTATTATGGATGGCTATTATTTTTACTTGTTTTGATTGGAACAGGTTTTGGCTTTTATTTAGTTCAACTAAATCAAGGACTTACAGTTACAGGAATGAGCAGGGATGTATCCTGGGGGCTTTATATAGCTCAATTTACTTTTTTTGTTGGAGTTGCAGCATCAGCTGTAATGGTTGTGTTACCATATTATCTCCATAATGTTAAAGAGTTTGGCCGAATAACTGTTGTTGGTGAGTTTCTGGCTGTTGCTTCAGTAATAATGTGCATGTTATTCATTGTTGTAGATATGGGTATGCCTATGAGAGTTCTCAATATGATCCTATTTCCAACACCAAATTCACCTATGTTTTGGGATTTCATGGTTTTAACTGGCTACCTATTATTAAATATTTTAATTGCTTGGAATGTTTTAGAGGCAGAGCGCAAAGCAATTTCTGCCCCTAAATGGGTAAAAACATTGACGTATGTTTCTATTCCGTGGGCTGTGAGTATTCATACAGTTACTGCATTTTTATACTCAGGTCTTCCTGGACGTCATTACTGGTTAACAGCTCTAATTGCACCAAAATTTTTAGTGGGTGCATTTGCTACTGGTCCTGCCCTTTTGATTCTTATATGCTTTGCATTAAAGAAATTTGCAAATTTTGATGCAGGAAAAGAAGCAATTAGGAAGTTATCAATAATAGTAACTTATGCATTTTCCATAACTATCTTTTTACTTGGTGTAGAATTCTTTGTTGCTTTCTTTAGCCAGGTACCTGGTCATATGCATAGTTTACAATACCTGTTTATGGGATCACATGGTCACAATGCCATGGTTCCATTCATGTGGATTTTTGCAATACTAGCAGTTATTGCATTGTATCTTTTGATTAACCCCAAAACAAGATCAAAAGATGGCACATTGATAATTGCCTGTATAGCAGTTTTCCTGGCAATGCTTATTGAAAAGGGATTAGCTTTTGTAGTTGCAGGACTAGTAGTTAATCCGTTTGGTAGAATAACTGAGTATTTACCAACTATAAATGAACTTTTCATTACCTTAGGAATTTGGGCAATAGGCATTTTCATAATTAGTATCTTTTACAGAATAGTTATTTCAGTAAAGGAAAATACGGGGATTTAAAAATACATGAAATGAGGGATATGAATGGGTATACAAGTTTCTTTACTCATGGTTGTTGCACTCATTTTGGGTGTTTACCTGGGAGTAGAGGTTATAGGAATGCAGTTCCTCTTTGGGGTGTTAATCCCCTATATAGCCTTTGCAGCTTTCGTGTTTGGTCTTGTTTATCGTATTGTAAAATGGTCACGATCTCCTGTTCCATTTCGCATACCTACAACATGTGGCCAGCAAAGGTCATTACCATGGTTTAAACAAAATAAAATCGATAACCCTTCTACAAAAGCAGGGGTTATAATAAGAATGTTTTTCGAAGTAGTATTTTTTAGATCATTGTTTAGAAATACCAAAGCTCAACTAGTTGATGGAAATAATGGCAAAAAGGTTGTATATCATTGGGAAAAGTGGCTTTGGTTGGCAGGTCTGGTATTCCACTGGTCGTTTTTGATAGTTGTTGTAAGGCATCTTAGATTTTTTACAGAACCAGTGCCGGGCTTTGTCCAATTTCTTCAAAGTATAGATGGAGCTTTTCAGGTGAATTTGGAAGCTCTGTATTTAACTGGTATTGCACTTTTAGTTGCTGTGACATACCTATTTATTAGAAGGGTACTTATTCCACATGTAAAATATATATCGCTACCTGCTGACTATTTTCCGCTATTATTGATCTTTGGAATAGCCTCTTCTGGGATATTAATGAAATATTTTTTCAGGGTAGACATAATCCGTGTTAAAGAATTGGCTATGGGCCTTGTGACATTTAACCCAACAGTTCCTGGTGATATTGGAGTAATCTTTTATATTCACCTTTTCTTGGTTAGCACACTACTCACTTACTTCCCATTTAGTAAGCTAACACACATGGCAGGTATATTTATGAGCCCAACACGTAATATGGTTAATAACAACAGAGCTCAAAGACATGTTAATCCATGGAATTATCCTGTGGCTGTCCATACCTATGAAGAATATGAAGATGAGTACCGAGACAAGATGAAAGGCGTTGGCTTACCTGTCGACAAAGAGTAGATCTGATAACAGATATAATCAAGGAGTCACCTTGTTATATAAAAAAACTATCATTGTAATCAGAAATCGCAATAATAAACATGCAGGATTTTTAGATCCGAAAGTCTAATAAAGGTTAAGTAAGCGTGTTCAATATGTCATGTTAGTACCTGTGACAAATGGCACAAAGTATTTCGTAACTATTCAACTCAATATTATTGGGCAAAAACAATATTGAACCTAATATTTATTAAACTCTCCTTCAAAGTTTTGCAATTAAACCCAGAGGGTTTACCCCAGAGGTCATTTAGCAATACTAATCAAAGTCGAAAGCCAAATATCAAGTGCTTGACGGAGGTATTTAGCCCTGAACAATTATGATTAGGCTAACAGTCACGACTTTTGGAATTATTATGTTATAAAAGATTATATCTGAGGGGCCCTAAGGAGACTTAGTATTGAGTTGGTGTTAGAAAGAAAAAGAAAAAAACTATCTGGAGGTGGATGTTTAGTGACAGAGAACAAAAGGCCGATGTTAGATGAGCTTAAAAAAGGCAAATGGCCAAGCTTTGTAAAAGAAATTGAAAAAATGGAAGACAAGAATGCAGCAACAAAAGACCTATTAGGTCTTCTGGAAACATCATTTGAAGATAATAGTGTTCACTGGAAACACGGAGGTATCGTTGGTGTTACAGGCTATGGTGGAGGAGTAATTGGTAGATACTCAGATCTAGGGGACAAATATCCTAGTGTTGCTGAGTTTCACACAATGAGAGTTAATCAGCCAAGTGGGTGGTTTTACTCAAGTGAGACATTAAGAAATCTATGTGATATTTGGGAAAAACATGGAAGTGGTTTAACAAATATGCATGGTGCAACTGGTGATGCTATCCTTTTAGGAACAACAACTCCACACTTACAACCATGCTTTAACGAACTTTCAAATAGTGGATTTGACCTTGGTGGATCAGGTTCAAACTTAAGAAGTCCAAGTTGTTGTGCAGGTATGGCTCGTTGCGAAAACGCATGCATTGATACTATGGATTTATGCCATGACTTAACTAACGAGTTTCAGGATTATCTCCACAGACCAATGTGGCCATACAAGTCAAAAATAAAAATTTCTGGTTGTGCTAATGATTGTGTGTCATCTATTGCACGTGCAGACCTTTCTCTAATTGGAACATGGAGAGATAACATCAGAATAGACCAAGAGCAGATTACAGAATATGGTAAGAGTGGTTATGATATTTTAAATCTTGTTGTCAAGAAGTGCCCATCTAAGTGTATTAGCTTCAATCAAGAAACTTTTGAGTTTAAGGTTGATGATGAGAACTGTGTAAGATGTATGCATTGTATTAACAAGATGCCAAAAGGATTAAGAATTGGTAAAGATACAGGAGTTACAATTCTAATTGGTGGTAAAGCTACACTTGTTCAGTCAGCTTTCTTATCATGGGTTCTTGTACCATTCATGAAGGTTAACAAAGAAGATGGTTATGCGGAACTTAAAGATTTATTTGAAAGAATTTGGGACTGGTGGGATGAAAACGCCAAAGTTAGAGAAAGAGTTGGCGAATTGATTTACAGAAAAGGAATGAGAACCTTCTTGAAAGAAGTTGGCCTAGAACCTAAGCCGCAAATGGTTAAGCATCCAAGAGCTAACCCATACTTCTTCTGGTGGCCAGAAGAACTTGAAGAAATGAACAATCATACATTTAAGCAAGCAGCTTCAGACGCGGAGGTGAAGTAATCATGACACAAGTTTTTAAGCCAAAAACTGATATAGGTCCTCCACACTATGAGGATCAGTTGCCACAGATTATCAAGGACAACTATGGAAAATGGAAATATCACGAGAATGTTAGACCAGGTGTTTTAAAGCACGTTTCAGAAACTGGTGAAGCATTATATTCAGTAAGAATAGGTTCCCCACGTTTGTTATCTATAGTAACATTGAGAGAATTTGCTGATATAGCAGACAAGTATTGCGATGGTCACCTACGTTTTACTAGTAGACACAATGTTGAGTTTCTACTATCAGATGAAAGCAAAGTACAGCCTTTAATTGAAGAAGTTGAAGGAATGGGATGGCCAGTAGGCGGTACAGGCAATTCTTTAAACAACATTATTCACACTCAAGGCTGGATTCACTGCCATAGTGCTGCTACAGATGCATCTGGTACTGTTAAGTCAGTTATGGATGAGTTATATGATTATTTCAAGTATGACAAACTACCAGCTAAGCTAAAAATTTCAATGGCTTGTTGCTTAAACATGTGTGGAGCAGTTCACTGTTCAGATATAGCATTTGTTGGTATTCATAGAACAATTCCTAAAATTAACGATGAAGGTGTAGCAAAAGGTTGTGAAATTCCAAACGTTATTGCTAGTTGTCCAACTGGAGCTATTAGGCCAAATCCAAAGGCTAAAAGTGTTACTATTAATGAGGAGAAATGTATGTACTGTGGTAACTGCTATACAGTATGTCCATCATTACCCATTGTGGATCCAAAGAATGACGGTATTGCAATCTTTGTCGGTGGTAAAGTTGCAAATGCAAGAAGTGGTCCAGCATTCTCACGTTTAGCTATTCCTTGGATACCAAACACTCCTCCAAGATGGCCAGAATTGGTAGAAGCTGTTGTAAATCTAACCGAAATTTGGGTTAAACATGCTCAGCCTGGCGAAAGATATGGCGAATGGATCGAAAGAATTGGTTGGGAGAAATTCTTTGATATTGCACAACTTCCATTTACAGATAAGCATATTGACGATTTTGTTTTCTCATTACCAACATTTAGAACCAGCTCTAACTTTAAGTTTTAAGGAAGGGCGACATTGAATGTCCCCAAACTTAGTGAGGTGTAAATAAATGAGTGAAGATAATTTCACACCTGAAGAGATTCAGGAAAAAGTATTGGCGTATTTAAATACCGTAGATAAATCAAAGAATAGAGATGTTGCTAAAGCTATTGGAGTTCCAAAGAAACTAGTAGATAAGCAAATCAACGAACTTGCAAAACAAGACGTTCTAGAGTTTTTGTACCTTGGAACATCCTTTGTAAAAATTAAAGGTAAGTAACGATTTTAGCCATCGCCCGTACTTAATTATTTAATTACTTAAGGGACTGGCGGTGGCTTTAATTAAATTAATTATTTTAGTTTTTTGCTATGTTAATCCTCCCATATATGGAATAATAGGTATAGTATTAAAATATTTTATAGTGGAGGAGTTTTAATGAAATTCCAAGAAATTGTTCTAAAATGGGAAAAAGAAAATATGGAAATTATTGAGGAAATTAGAAATTACAAGTCTACAGAATACAAAACTGGCTTTGCAGACGGTATGGAAGTAGTAATTCAATCATTGATAGCATATTTAGCAGATGAGTGTGAAGACGAAGTAATTTTTGATAAATAAGAATATCATATTTAGAGTCCTTATAATTAGAATAATAAGATCAAATTAGTTGCAAAAAGGGTTTTCATCGCATAAATAGAATTAATAAGAGTGTGCGTGTTTTAACTACTAGCAAACTCAGGGAGGGGCTGTATAATGTATTTAATAACTATCGATCAGGATAAATGTGATGGTTGTAGTGAATGCGTAGATGCTTGTCCAGTTAGCATTATTGAACTAGTGGATGGCAAGGCTATTTGTGAAGACGCTAGCGAGTGCATGGGCTGTGAAAGCTGTGTGTCTGTGTGTCCAAACGAAGCTGTTAAGTTTCAAGAACTGTAGTTAGCATTATTATGCTAAGAAGAATTTTGGTTAATTTAAAAATAAAACTATAAAGACGGAGGTGTTGCCATAATGTCTTCATTAAACGTTAATGGCGTGGAAATTGAATTAGATGAGGATGGTTTTTTAGTTGATCCAGATCAGTGGAATGAGGAAGTTGCTATTCTTCTTGCTAAAGCAGAGGAAGTAGATGAACTAACAGAAGAGCATTGGCATCTTATCAATTATTTAAGAAATTATTTCAAAGAGTTTGGTATTGCACCAATGGTTAGAAAACTTTGCAAAGAATCAGGTTTCAAGTTAAACAAAGTTTATGAGCTTTTCCCAACTGGTCCTGCAAAAGGTGCTTGTAAGGCTGCAGGTTTACCAAAGCCAACAGGTTGTGTATAGAGTGAAGCTTGCCAATTCTTTGGCTTAGCTGAACTAATTCAGGAAGTTAGCGTCCGTTTATACAAAGCTATTTACGGACGGTTGGCTGCGTGATAAAAATATTATTTTAACAGTACCGGAGCTTGTAAGTCCGGTACTGTTTTATTTCACAATCAAAAATCACATTCTAATTACGTGATGGACTTGGCAGAAGCCAAGTTTTGTTCTATAGTAGTAATATCTATACTAAACCAGTTACACGCACAAACTAATAGTAAAGGTGAAAATTATTTATAACCAATTACTAAAGGTGGAATACCACATGACTGAGAAATATGATATACCTCGAATAGTAATATCAGCACCTCATGGTCGATCTGGTAAAACAACCATTACCCTTGGACTTTTAAGTGCATTTACAAAAAATGGTGTAAGGGTGCAACCTTTTAAAAAGGGACCTGATTACATAGACCCTAGTTGGCATACAGAGGTAACAGGCATCAATTGTCGTAATTTAGACTGCTATATGATGGATGATAATATTTTGAGAGAATCTTTTATCAAAGGTTCCCAAAACTCAAATATTAGTATAGTTGAGGGTGCAATGGGTTTACATGATGGTTTTGATTTAGATGGAACAGGTAGTACAGCCCAAGTTGCAAAAATCATCAAAGCTCCTGTTATATTTGTTGTTGACACCAGGAGAATGACCAGGAGTGTTGCTGCTCTAGTTATGGGGTTTCAAAATTTTGATAAGGATGTGGAGATAGCTGGTGTTATCTTAAATCAAGTTGCCAGAGTACGTCATGAAACCATTCTTAGGGGAGCAATAGAGAAATACTGCGGGATACCAGTTATCGGCTCTATACCAAAGGATAGTAAATTATCTATACCGGATAGGCATTTAGGACTTATTCCTGCACAGGAAAATGATAAGTATCATAATGCAATTGAATACATTACTAAGTCAATTCAAAAAAACATTGATTTAAAATTACTAATTTCTATAGCAAAAGGTGCTCAACCTCTTGAATATGAAATGCCTACAAATAGAAAAGATATATCGAGTAGACCTATTAAAATTGGAGTTATTAGGGATAGAGTTTTTTCCTTTTATTATCCTGAAAACCTTGAGGCATTGGAAGAGCAAGGGGCAGAGCTTGTATACATAAATTCTTTAAATGACGGTTCCCTTCCAGATATAGATGGATTATATATAGGTGGAGGTTTTCCAGAAGTATTTGCTGAAGAGCTTGAGAAAAACACTAGTCTTCGCAAAGATATTAAAAATAAAGCAGAAAATGGATTGCCAATATATGCAGAATGTGGCGGACTAATGTACCTAGCACAAAAGATTATTATAGATGAAAAAAAGTATAACATGGTTGGCATTTTCAATTTCACTGTCAAGATGGAGAACAAACCTCAAGGACATGGCTATACAAGATTAAAGGTTAAAAATGCAAATCCATTTTTTAATAATGCAAATACAATTATAAGAGGACATGAATTTCATAACTCCAAAATATTAAATCTGGATTCCACTATCGCCACTTTTGCATTTAATGTAGAACGGGGCTCAGGTATTGATGGTTCTTCAGATGGTATAACCTATAAAAATGTACTTGCTACATATAATCATATTCACTCTCTAGCGGTACCACAATGGGCGCAAGGTTTTATTAGTTTAATAAAAGGTAACAAAAAAGATAACCAGCTTTAGAGCTGGTTATCTTTTTATCTTTCTATCAGAATATCTGTTAAGCTATCACTTTTTAGTAGTTTTATAAATGTTTCTGTGGCCTGGGTTAGAAAATGATGTTTGTTATATACGAGATAGAAGCCTCTATCAAATGTACAATTATCTATTCTTGTCATCCCAAGATAATTAAATTTCAGATCCTTTTTAAGTGCCCACTTAGAGATTATTGAAACACCTAAGCCTACTTCCACAGCTTCCTTTATAGCTTGAGTACTTCCAAGTTCCATGGTTATTTGTAAATCATCTGGGGAAACACCAAATTGCTTAAGCCTATTCTCCATTATTTGTCTTGTTCCAGAACCAGACTCCCTCAGAACAAATGGTTGGGATAAGAGACTATCCATTTCAATGGTATCTTTTTTTGCCCATGGATGATCAACTGGAACAATAACTACAAGCTCATCATCCATAAATTTTTCCAGAACCAAATCGGAGTGTTTAATAGGTCCCTCGACTACACCTATATCAAGTGTATTTGTTAACAGGTGTTTTGTAATTTCTTCAGTATTGGCAATGTTTATTGTTAAGTTAACTTCAGGATGGTCTTTACAAAAATGCCCTGCAATCCTTGGTATAACATACTCTCCAATGGTTAAACTGGCCCCGATTTTAATTTTACCTTTAACAAGTCCAGTCAGTTCAGCTATTTCCTTTTGCGCTTGATCATAAAGCTCGATTATCTGCGTAACATATTTGTAAAAAGTTTTACCTGCTTGTGTTAAAACAACTCTCTTATTATTTCTATCAAAAACGCGAGCTCCTAAGTTTTCCTCTAAAGACTGAATTTGCAGACTAATTGCAGGCTGGCTAATGTGCAATGATTTTGCCGCCTGTGAAAAACTCCTTTTATCTGCTACAGCCTTAAATACCGCCAGATGAGGATCCAATTCCTTCACCTACTTTCGTTGCATAAATTTACATATCTTATAATAAGTTTACTTTACTTGATATAAAAAAGCAATATAGCATTCTAATCCCCTATAATTCCAATCCAGTAACAGATAGGAATTAGCCTGTACTACTTATTATTTCCAAACAAGTTTCATGAAAACCATATTTGAAGTTTTTTTTTTACATAAAAGGAAAATATCATATTATGACGAAATATTTAAGTATATGCTACTAGACTAAGGCGGTGACCAAATGACAGATGATACTAATGCGGAAGTCAAAAGTGGAACTATTTCAATAAAAGACGGAAAGATTCAAGTGTCAGATCCTATAAATAGTATGGAAGAGGCTGTCA
This sequence comes from Desulfitibacter sp. BRH_c19, assembly GCA_001515945.1. Taxonomy (NCBI): domain Bacteria; kingdom Bacillati; phylum Bacillota; class Clostridia; order Neomoorellales; family Desulfitibacteraceae; genus Desulfitibacter; species Desulfitibacter sp. BRH_c19. Next base: position 28,473 of record LOER01000012.1, on the reverse strand, counting down.
TTATTCCAGGAAAGAATGTTACCATCATGGTGGACGACAATACTATTGAAGATTCTACTACTGTAAATAGCAAAAATATAATTATCCTGATTCCCCGTAAGGTTGAACCTGTTCGAGAACTAGAATTGACTGTGTCACCTGATAAGATGACTGCAACTTTACTGATTAACTATAAACCTGGGGAAAATTACTACATTGAAGATGTGTCAGATAATAAAAGGGTTGTTGTAAACTGTCTTAGCTCAAAACCCATTGAAGAACCGTATACTATTCAGGAAATTCTAGATTACATGAACTCTCAAAAGGTAGTATATGGTATAGATAGAGAAATGGTTGAAATGGCCATTGAAGCAGTAGGTAAAGAATATATAATAGCAAAGGGAAAACCGTTTGTACCTGGTAAGGATGGTTGGGTTGAGGACTTAGTAGGTGTGGACGATGATGCAGGTATTCCCGATGAAGGAGAAGGTATAATACGAGACCGCTCAATAAGAATCGTTAAGGAACATCAAAAAATTGCAAGGCTGCATCTGTCTGAAGAAGGCGAACCTGGTATTAATGTTCATGGAGTAGAGGTTTCCCCTCCTAAGTCAAAGGAAGCCAGATTAATAGCAGGTCCAGGAACTAAATATGAAAACTCTGGAATGATCCTTATTTCTGCCATTGAAGGGCGACTTGGGAAAAAGAATAACAAGTATACCGTGTTACCTGTTTATGCTGTGGAAGGAGATGCGGGTGCAAAGGAAGGATACATTAAATTTAATGGAGACGTTCTAATCAGGGGCAATGTAATGGATGGGATGAAGGTACAAGCTAGGGGTAAAATTGAAATTTTCGGCTTTGCTGCCAACTCGACATTGATTGCTGGAGGAGAGGTTCACGTCCATAATAATTTGGTTGGCTGTGTAGTACAAGCTGGTGGAAATGACCTAACCTTCCAAAAAGCGAAAGAAGATTTGGATAATATGGAAGATAGTCTTAAAAAGTTTATTAAAGCTGCAAAAAGCTTGAAAATTTCTGTGCAGCAGAAGGAGCAGTCTACTCCAGATGGAGCTATTCTTAAAATTTTACTGGAACAAAAGTTTTCAGGTCTACAAAATATGATTGCTGGTGTTTTGAGAACTCTTTCTGATCTGGAAAAATTAATGGATACCGAAAAAATTGATAAAACTGGACTATTAAGAACTATTGAACATGTAAAAGTCTGGAATGGAAGAATAAGTGGTATGGGGCCACTACAGGTGAAAAATCTGAGCGAACTTGACTATTCCTTGGCGATTACTTTTACAGATATTAAAAAGTTTATTGGGGAAATTAGCGAATCTAATTCGCAACAAGCCCATGTAAAATGCCCATATATCCAAAACTGTGATATTCAAACAACTGGTGATGTAATAGTAAAAGGAAAGGGATGCTACAATACTAAGATTTTTGCAAAGGGCAATGTAGAAATTACAGGAAGTCCAGGTGTTTTTAAAGGAGGTTCCATTACTGCTAAAGGATGGGTTAAAGCAGTAGAAATGGGGAGTAGTGCTGAAATTCCTACCTTCATTCAAGTTGATAAAGAACGGTATATAAAGGCATCTATAGTACACCCTGGTACTATATTAAAGTGTGGTCCAAGGATAGAGAAAGTTTCTGACCAACAAAGCTCCCTTTATTTTGAAGCTTAAAATAAACCAAAAAATGACTGTCAACTCCTCTCAAATATAGTGGTATAATTATTTGGTAGAATTAATAAAGGGAGGACATCTATGAAAAAATGTATATCATTTATTGTATTGAATTTAATAGTAATTCTACTATTTAGTTCTAGTGTAATGGCTGAACCCGAGATTGCTGCAGAATCAGCTGTATTAATGGATGCAGAAACGGGTAAGATTCTTTGGGGTAAAAATGAAACAGAACAAAGAGCGCCTGCTAGCATAACTAAATTGGTTACCGCCCTTGTGGCAATTGAGAAAGGCAACCTGCAGGATGAAGTGATAATTAGTCCAGAGGCTGTGAAAACAAGTGGTAGTATAGTATGGCTACGTGCAGAGGAAACTCAAACTCTAGAAAATCTACTTTATGCAACTATGCTCAATTCTGGTAATGATGCTGCCTTAGCTATTGCGTATCATATAGGAGGTTCTGTAGAATCTTTTGCTGAAATGATGAATGAAAAAGTTAAGGATTTGGGTGCTAACTCTACTAATTTTATGAATCCTAATGGACTCCCAGCTGAGGGTCATTATTCCACAGCATATGATGTGGCTTTAATTATGAAGGAAGCCTTAGCAGATCCTGTATTGAAAGAAATTTTAGCAACTAAAACAAGAGAGTGGAATGGTACGGACTGGCAAAGTCAGCTTGTTAACCTCAATCAACTGCTTTGGCAGTACGAAGGGTCATTAGGTGGTAAGACAGGTTATACTAGTGAAGCTGGGAGATGTCTTGTTACTGCCGCAGAGAGAGATGGAATGAAATTTATAAGTGTGGTTTTAGGGAGCACCTCCCAAAGAATTTGGAGTGATTCCACAAGAGTGCTAGATTATGGTTATGACAATTTCCATAAATTGAAACTAGTGGATAAGGATGATGAAATACTCCAAATTGAGATGGGAGGAACAGCAGTCCCAGTTTTATCAGAACAAGCTGTTGAGTATTTAACCAATAAGAATTCGGATATAATTCCTACATGGAAAATAAAAATGCAAAATCTTGATCTACCGTTGGAAATGGGAGAGGTAATAGGAAATCTGCAATTTGTATATGGTGAAGAAGTGATTGAAAGTATTCCTTTGGTTGCTGGTACCAATGTCAAGAGACCAACAACGTGGGTTGATGTTTATGTGAAAATAACATTAATTTTGCTTGGACTTGTAGTCATTGCACTTCTTTTAAAGGTACTTATAATGCTTCGAAAGAGAAGAAGTAAGTATATGAATAAAGTTAGCAAGCCCAGGTATGGGAGTTCGCGCATGTATTAAAACCTAACCCGGCATCTTAAAAAGGTGCTGGGTTTTAATTATTTTCAGCAAAAAAGTGACAAAATATTTATTTTTTATCAATACATAGAGGAATTATGGCATTTTTATTGAAAATAACTAATTATAGAAATAAAAGGCTGAGGTAGTCCGTATTACCAGTACATACATACAACTATATAAATAGGATGAAGACGAAGGGAGGAACTTTTATGAGTACAACTGAAAATGTCAGAAGAGAAGAAGAACAATTGGTTGTTTTCAACCTGTCAGGTGAAACTTATGGGGTAGATATTTCTACTGTAAGAGAAATTATTCGTATGCAAATAATTACCGAGGTTCCCAGAACCCCAGATTTTGTGGAGGGAGTAATAAATTTGAGGGGTAAGGTAATTCCAGTAATAGACCTACATAAGAGGTTTGACTTACGACTAGTGGAAGAAACTTCCCAATCCAGAATTATGGTAGTTGAGGTAGAAAACATTACTGTCGGTATGATAGTGGACTCTGTTTCTGAAGTTTTACGTATACCAAAAGACAACATAGACCCACCCCCACCAGTAATTTCAGGGGTCGATTCAGCTTATCTAAGAGGAGTCGGGAAACTAGAAAACAGATTGATTATACTACTTGATCTAAATCAGGTTCTACATGAAAAAGAGAAAGAAACTCTTGAAAATGTAGCTGTAGCTCAAGAAGCTTAAGGAGGTAACAGTATGACCTCGGATTTTGATATGTCACAATATATGAATATTTTTTTAGATGAAGCTGATGAACAGATACAATTAATGGATGAAAATATTTTGCTCCTTGAGAAAAATAGAGATGATCTGGATATGCTCAACAATATTTTTCGAGCTGCTCACACAATAAAGGGAGCTTCTGCATCCATGGGATTTGAAAAAATGGCAGAGGTAACACATTCCTTGGAAAATGTACTTGATTTGTTACGACAGGGTAGACTTAGTGTAACTACTGAAATTATTGATATGCTTTTAGAAGGCTTAGATACTATAAAGGAATTAAAAGAGGACATCGTTAGCGGGAAGGATTCTAACGTAAATATAGCAATATTAATTGAGAAGTTAAAAACTTTACTTGATGGCAAAGGCGAAAAAGATCAAGAATTTGAAGATCAAGAAGATCAAGAAGATCAAAAGATCGAAGTAACCTCAGATGAAGCTATTACTAACAAGCACGAAAAGTGGCAGACGGAGATAGCTATTAAGTTTGACGATATAGAAGAAAACCTTATTAGAGTAGCAGAAATAAAGGGCTATAAGGTGTGGCAGGTAGTCGTTGCACTTGTACCAGATTGTCTTATGAAGGCTGCCAGGGCATATATAGTATATAATAACTTAAAAGATTTAGGAGAAATAATTAAAACATATCCATCAATAGAAGATATTGAGTCAGAGAAATTCGACTTAGAATTTCAGATGGTTATTGTCACCAAAGAGGACAAGGATAGAGTAGAAAACATAGTAAAATTCGTTAGTGAAATAGATAGGGTAAAGGTTAAGGAAGTTGAATTGAATTACGGGGTTGAGACAAAGGACGAAATAGTTAATGTAGATAAAGCAAATAATATGGTTGCAAAACTTTTTACAGAAAAAAAGGCAGATGTAAAGAAAGAAGCTTTTAAAACTAACCAAACAGTAAGAGTAGATGTTCAGAGATTAGAAAACCTTATGAATCTTGTAGGAGAACTAGTCATTGATAGAATTAGATTAGCAGATGTTGAGGAAGGCTTACGTAATAGATATGGTACAGAAGGGCTAGAGATACTAGAAGAAATATCATTACATATAGGAAGAATATCTGGTGACCTTCAAGAGGAAATAATGAAGGCGCGGATGTTTCCCATTGAGCAGGTATTTAATCGCTTTCCGCGCATGGTTAGAGACCTAGCACAAAAAGCAAATAAAGAGATTGATTTTGTAGTAGAAGGTAAAGAGACTGAACTTGACAGAACTGTAATAGAGGAAATTGGAGATCCCCTCATTCATTTATTAAGAAATGCTATAGACCATGGAATTGAATCCCCAGAGGCTAGGAAAAAAGCAGGTAAACCTACCAATGGAGTTGTTAAACTAAAGGCAGTTCATCAAGAAAATCAAATAATTATAACCGTTGAGGATGATGGTAAGGGGATAGATTCAGATAAAATAATTATAAAAGCACTTTCTAAGGGCTTAATTACAGAAGAAAAAGCAGAGCGCTTGACTCAAAAAGAAGCATTAAACCTTATATTTATACCAGGCTTTTCTACTGCTGAAACTGTTAGTAGTGTTTCAGGTAGAGGTGTAGGTATGGATATAGTAAGAAACCATATTGAGAAAATAAATGGTATGGTTGAAATCAATACTAATTTGGGCAAGGGGACCAAGTTCACTATACGTCTTCCATTAACATTAGCGATTAACAGATCATTGCTGGTTAAGCTTGACAAACAGGTTTATGCATTCCCGTTAGCTAATGTTGTAGAAATAGTGGATATCCCAATAAACGAAGTGAAAACTGTTTCTAAACAAGAAGTTGCTGTTATAAGAGGAGATGTTCTCCCGCTGTACAGCCTTCAGGGTCTATTGGAATTAAAAAAAGAGAAACAAGAAAAAGAAAAATATTCCGTAGTAGTAGTAGGCCTTTCCGAAAAGCGTCTAGGAATTATAGTAGATGATCTTATTGGGGAACAGGAAATAGTGATAAAAACTTTAGGGGATTATTTAGGTAAGATACCTGGTCTTGCAGGAGCAACTATAATGGGTGACGGAACCGTTGCATTAATTCTTGACATTAGGGGAATGATGGAGCATACAAGGATGGGTGAGTAATGACTACAAAGAAAATCAATGTATTGATTGTAGATGACTCGGCTTTTATGCGCCGGGTCATTACTACAATGCTAGAGAGCGATCCATCGCTAAAGGTTATAACCTATGCAAGGGATGGAGAAGACGCTTTAGTAAAAATTGAAAGATACAAACCAGACGTAGTAACCATGGATGTAGAAATGCCTGGATTAGATGGTCTTTCTACGCTGAAATTGATTATGTGTGAACATCCATTACCTGTGGTAATGTTAAGTTCTGTTACAACTGCTGGTGCTAGACAGACAATTGAGGCACTTTCTCTAGGTGCCGTCGACTTTGTAGCTAAACCAGCCAATAGACATGAGCTTTCAACGCTTGCTTCTGAGCTTATAGAAGTAGTAAAAACTGCTGCAGGGGTTTCAGTAAAAAAAGTTTGTTCAATCAAAGGCTCAATTTCAACTAGACCACCTGCACCACCAGCCACACCAGTTCCACTAGCTCAAAAGATTGCTCCGGATCTAAATACACCCGTGCCTGTAACATTAAAAACATCCCAGTCTGCAGTAACACTCCAGCCCATTAGTCCTGTGGACCTAATAGCAATAGGTACATCTACAGGGGGACCTACTGCACTTCAGGTTTTACTGACCAAAATCCCCAAAACCATTCCATGTGGCATAGTTGTAGTTCAGCATATGCCAAAAGGATTTACTGGTCCTCTAGCAAAAAGATTAAACGATTTATGTGAAATAGAGGTAAAAGAAGCAGAAGATGGAGACATGATATTACCCGGCAGGGCAATTATTGCACCAGCTGGGCACCAACTGACATTTACTAGAAAGTCTGGTTCCCTGCAAATCAGCCTTAGTGACCAGTCCCCCATAAAGACCCTTTTTAAACCCTCTGTAAGTGTAATGATGCTATCTGCTGTTGAAACTTTAGGTTCAAGAGTCTTAGGGGTAATAATGACTGGAATGGGAAGTGATGGCCTTGAGGGGCTGAAAAGCTTAAAAATACAAAAGGGATTAATACTAGCACAGAATGAAGAAACCTGTATTGTCTACGGCATGCCAAAGGCTGCAGTAGAAGCAGGAATAGTTGACAAGGTGCTACCCCTTAATCAACTGGCTAATGAAATAACAAATATAGTTACTAAGTAGTAACTACATTTGTTATGTTCGCTTTCCAGAATAAAATGTCTGTAATTCTAAGGCTCGTTACATAAAAAATCCTTCGGTTTACAAACTCGCTTCGCTCAGACAAGCAAATCATTACGGATTTTTATTTCACTTGCCAAGAATTAATACAACATTTAATTAATGTTTACTCACATAACATGTCTTCGCCCAAAAAGACTCTTAAACTAAAAGGTTTAGGGGTCTTTTTTCTATTCATCTTAAAAGCTAAAGTTTTTTTAAAAGTTACCGATACTAGTAGTATAAAATTGGGGACATTCCTGCCTAGGGGAATATCTCATACTTTAGCAGGTGTGTCCCCAATACATTAGTTAATTGAGGACATTCAGGTGTTATTCTGACTCCTGTATTCTGTCTTCTGACTTCTGAATTAGGGCGGTGAACTTGATGAAAATAAATAGGCCTTTAAACGTAAATCCAGGACAACTATATCAGTCACAACAAAAGGCTGCGAAAGAGATTAAGGCTGCTAAGGGTACTCAAGGTGACAAGATTGAAATATCTAAGGAAGCAAAAAAGATTAAGGAACTTGTTAAGAAAACCACGTCGCTACCTGATATAAGAAGCGGAGTAGTTGATGACTTAAAGCAAAAGATAGACCAAGGAGACTACAAGGTAACCTCTGAAGATATTGCAAAGAGTATGCTGGAAAATATATAGGCTGGGAGTGGAACCATATGACCAAGGATTTTAATAGCTGCATCCAAGATATAATTGTATGCCTGATAGAACAAAATAGCTTGATTATAGAGCTTGTAAAAATCAGCCAAAATCAAGTTGAAGCCTTAAAGGTTGATAATATACAAGAATTAAATGATATTGCTATAGTTCAGGAGAGGCTTGGAAGAAGCCTTGCACTACAAGAAAAGAAACGGCGAGAGCTAGTGCGTAAGATGGTTCCAATCATAGGCAAAGAAGACATTAAGATGTCAGATGTCATAACAGCATCTTCAAATAATGATAGAGTAAAACTGCAGGATTTAACTGAGAGTCTAGTATTAAACCAGCTAAAGCTTCAGGAAACCCATGAACTTTCTAGAATGCTCTTAAAGCAATCAATTCAGTATGTACAGAAGATGATGGATTGCATTGAACCAAATAGGTTAAAAACCTATGGGTCTTCAGGACAGGTTGACCGAACAGAAATATCTAATGCTATAAATCGTAGCGTATAAGGAGGCAGAACATGAGCAGTGGAATATTTTTTGGTATCAATATAGGTCTAAAGGCATTAAGAGCACAACAAACTGCTATATCTGTTACAGGACATAATATTGCCAATGCAAATACCCCTGGATACTCACGCCAAGTTGCCAATATGCACACGGGATTTGCCTTACCAGTTCCATCAAATAACCGTTGGGCTGGTGCAGGTCAAATTGGTACTGGTGTTGAGATATCAGAGGTAAAAAGGATTCGAGATCAGTTCATTGATTGGCAGATAAGAGCAGAAGATGGTAAGTTGAGTGAATGGGAAACCCGCCATGATACTATAAGTCAGATAGAAACAGTATTCTTAGAGCCATCAGATACTGGACTTAGCTCTTTGATGGGTGAGTTTTGGGACAGTTGGCAGGAACTAATTAAGTATCCAGAGATTTCACCAGTAAGAACTACAGTAAAAGATACAGGAAAAGCTTTGGCAGAAGCTTTTCGCCATAGCTATGAACGGCTTGAAAACATAGAAGAAGGTTTAGATAGGCAGATGGAGATAGCCGTTGATGAAGCTAACGCTCTTTTAAGGCAGATTGGGAGTCTAAATGAGCAAATAAAATTCATTAAAACAGGTGGGGATAACCCCAATGATTTAATGGATAAACGAGATTTACTTGTTGATAATCTTGCTGAGCTTATGGATACTGAAGTTAATCATGTGTTCGCTACAGTTGCAGGTAAAACAATAGCCACAGGTGAGATAACAGTTGCAGTCAAAACAACGGATACAAATGGTGACCCAGCTATTGTAAATATAATAGACCCTAGTCTGGATTCTGGTCACTTAGAATTTGGGAGAGATGATTTAGATGTTACATTAGTTGATAGTGAAAATGAAAGTCATACCCTTGCAGCTAAAACTGGAGAAGTTTTTGGAATACAAAAGGCAGGCAATGATACTAATCCAGATAGTACATCTGTTGCTTATTACAAAAATAAATTGGACACATTTGCTGAGGGGATGTCAAGAATATTAAATGAAATCCATGCTTCTGGAATTAATTTAAAAGATCCTCCGGATAATACTGGAATAGACTTTTTTGCTTTTAAGGATGAAGAGGGAAACATCATTACTGACCCTGACAATTATTCTGCAAAACACCTATACATAAACCCTCAAATAGAAGATGTTGGTTTTATTGCAGCTGGATATGTGGATGATGTAGACGACTTCAACCCAGGAAATAGGGAAAATGCCCTATTGATAGCACAGTTAAGAAATGCAAGGTTTTCGCTCGATGGTGATGGAAAACTTCAAAGTAATACTATGGGAGACCTTAAATTTGAAACCTTTTACCAGAACTTTGTTTCAGAGGTGGGGGTAGCTACTAAGGAAGCAGAAAGAATGGTACAAAATCAGTCTACACTTGTAAACCAGCTCAGTAATAGAAAAGAAAGTGTTGCAGGAGTATCAATAGATGAGGAAACTGCTAATATGATTTCCTATCAAAGAGCTTTTCAGGCAGCTTCAAGATATATACAGGTTCTAGATGAACTTGCTGCTACAGTAGTAAATGGATTAAAAGCTTAATTGGAGGTTTAAGGTATGAGAATTACTAATAAAATGCTGCAATCAAACTTTATGCAAAACCTAGATAGAAATAAATTTTATTTAGAAAAAATTCATAACAGAATTGCCTCAGGAAAGATGGTGAATCGCCCGTCAGATGACCCGGTGGTAGTGTCTAGAGTTATGAGTATACGAAGTACCCTTGAAGAAATGGAACAGTTTGACAAGAACATGAGAGACGCCGGCAGTTGGCTGGAAGTCTCAGAAAACTCCCTAAGTAATCTTACAGATGTACTACAAAGGGCTCGTGAGTTAGCAGTTTATGGAGCAGGGGGAACTCTTACGACCGAAGCAATGGAAGGGTTGGCTGATGAGGTAGAACAGCTTATCGAAGAATCTATCCAGACTGCAAATAGTGCATACGGTGATGCCTATATTTTTGGAGGAACATTTACAACCCATCCTCCATTTATATTTAACAAGGATGATGGTGGTATATCTGTAGAATATAGAGGAGATTTTAAAGACATTAACTATGAGGTTTCTCCAGGCGTACAGATGACTATAAATGCATCAAAAAGTGCCTGGCAGTTGAATGAAGGTGAAATGAAATCTGAGGTTTTTGAAACACTAATTGAATTGGAACAGCTTCTTAGGAATGGAGATGCTGAGGCGGCTTCAAATTTTCTTAGTAATATAGATGATAAAATTGACCATGTTCTTTCTGAACGAGCTTCATTAGGAGCAAAAAGTAACAGGATGGATACTGCTTTAGAAAGAAGCCTTGATTCTCAAGTAGAATTTTCTAAAATACTAAGTCGTATAGAGGATACAGATTATGCACGTGCAATGATTGATTTTTCCGTTCAAGAAGCAGCTTACCATGCAGCAATAAAATCTGGATCTCAGATACTGCAGCCGACTTTGCTTGACTTTCTAAGATAAAACTCTTTTGAATTCTGACTCTTGAAGATAACCGGGGGCATTCCTCGAGGACAAAGACTGCTAAATCAGAGATGTGTCCCAGTGCCCTAATAGAGAGGTGTAACTTATGATTTTAAAAACCCTTAGGTTTGGTGAAATAGATATTAAAGAAGATGATATCCTACAATTTCCCCAAGGTCTATTTGCTTTTGAAGAGCATAAAAAGTACATATTGGTCCCAGTAAATGACAACCCGTTTTTTAGATGGCTCCAATGTGTTGATGAACCAAAAATATCATTCCTATTAATTGACCCATTTGTAATTAGAGAAAATTACTATGTGGAATTGGATGACTCTCTTAAAGAAGAGCTAGGTATTAGTAAACAAGAGGATGTAGTTGTATATACTATAGTCACATTACCAGAAGGAGACTTTCAAAAATCAAGCACCAATCTACTTGCACCTCTAGTCATAAACCTATCTGGCAAAAAAGCCAAGCAGGTACTACTAGATGAAACCAGAGGTCAGGTGAAAGAGCCACTCTTTCCATCACAAGACAATAGAAAGGTAAGTGGCGGTTGAATATGCTTATAATATCTAGAAAGGTAAACGAGGGTATTGTTCTAGACGGTGATATTAAGATAGTGGTGGTTGCAGTAGAAGGAAACAAGGTAAAACTTGGAATTAAAGCACCAAAGCATATTGGGGTTCTAAGAGAAGAATTGGTAGAGCTAGTTAAAAATGAAAATATATTAGCAGGAGAAACTGCTGTAACTGAAATAGATTTTTCAAAATTTAAGGCACCTAAAAAATAGGAGGTGGCAGGGTTGAGATTAGGAGGAGTTGAAAGCATAAATATACCCAAGGAAAAACAAACACTTAGAGATAATTCTTCACCAGTAAGAAGTGATAATCACAGCTTGCAAGAGAACAAAAATAAGATTAACGAATTTTTACAAACAGATCAAGACAAGCAAACTTATGAAATAGGTAGCCATCAGGTTATTAATGCTATAGAGATGGCAAATAAATCTTATGTTAGCAAATATACAAGACTAGAGTTTGGAGTTCATGAACAGACAAAGCATATTACAGTTAAAGTTTATGACAAAGAAACCGATGAATTGATTAGAGAAATACCACCAGAGAAAATACTTGACATGGTAGCTAAAATGTGGGAATTAGCTGGCATATTAGTAGACGACAAAGTTTAATCCGGGACATTCCTCGAGGACAAAGTATAGCTTCAAAGAGAGGTGTGTCCCCAAACCTTATACCTGCTTTATCTTGAAAGGAGTTGATTATAATGTCCAATATGAGAATAGGAGGCCTTGCATCAGGTTTTGATACAAACCAAATGGTTATGGACCTTATGAAGGCTGAAAGGATGCCTATGGAAAGGCTTTTACAGCAAAGGCAAGTACTAGAATGGCAGCAGGAAGGCTACAGAGAGCTAAATCAAAAGCTATTTTCTATGCGTGATAAAGTCTTTGATGTTAGACTCGAGAGTACTTTTAATTCTAAAAATGCTAGTTCTTCAAACACTTCTGCTATTGGTGTAACTGCTACTGGCATAGCAGCAGAAGGAACCTACAACTTGGAAGTAACCCAACTAGCCAAGGGCGCTTTTAAAACTAGTACCGCTGATCTAGCATCCTATCAAATTGCTGATGGTAAAACAAAAATGACATTGAAAGAGCAGTTTTCTACAGACCTGTGGGGAACCTTATCACCGGGAGAAGGAGACACAGGAGCATTTAACATAAATGGTGTAGATTTTGAATTTGATATCTCTGACGACACAATTTACGATATTGTAAACAGAATAAACGCTCAGTCAGGAGAAACTGGTGTAAGGGCAAATTATGATTCCGGTGTAAGTCGTTTTTTCTTATCCACCACAAGTACAGGAGCAGATGCAAAGATAGATATATCAGGTACTATGTCTAGTACAAATGGTGCAATTTTATTAGGTTCTCATGGCCTAAAGCTTGGAAATGCTGACAACGTGTCTACTGGTCAGGATGCAGTATTTAATTTTAATGGTACTGAGCTTACTAAATCTTTAAACATATTTTCATTAGACGGTTTAAATTTTAATTTGATGTCAGAAGGATCATCAACTGTAACAGTAAGTGCTGATATAGATGCCATAGTGAATAAGATTAAAGAATTCGTCGATGAGTATAACTCCTTAATCGAAAACATAAACAGTAAGCTAGCAGAAAAAAGATATAGGGATTTTCACCCTTTAAGTAAAGAAGAAAAGGAGCAAATGTCAGATGAAGAAATAGAACTATGGGAGAAAAAGGCCCAAAGTGGTTTGTTTAGAGGAGAGTCAGCCTTAATGAACTTTACCTCTAGTATGAGAATAGCCATTTCTTCGTTAGTTGAAAATATAGATACAAAATACAATTCTCTTTCACAAATAGGCATATCTACAAGCTCTTGGACTGGTGAAGATGGTAAACTTATTGATGCAAAGCTTAGGGATGAAGGTGGTAAGCTTCATATAGATGAGGCAAAGCTTAGAAGTGCACTAAGTGACGATATAGAAGGAATTAAAAGACTTTTTACTAATTCAAGTGAAGATCCAAAGGAAGCAGGGATAGCTCGTAGCTTATACGATCAAGCTGTAGCCGTAACAAAGATAATTACAGTAAGAGCAGGCAGAGACAGTACTCTTCAGGCTATAGATGATAGCTTTATAGGGAGAAGACTAAAAAATATAAACACCAGCATTAATTCCTGGGAGGATAGACTAATCAGAATAGAAGAAAGGTACTGGTCCCAATTTACAAGAATGGAACAGGTACTGAATAAGATGTACAATCAGAGCGATTGGATGGCACAGCAGTTTGCTAATTTATAATAGGGGGTGAAATATGAATGAAAGACTAATGGAATTATTATATCAAAAACAAGAACTTTTTAATGATTTTTTAGAGCTTACCGTTAAACAAAATGAGGTCATAAAATCCCAGAAATATGAAAGGCTTAATGATCTAGTTTCACAGAAGCAGTCTATAATAGATAAAAGTAATCAAGTTGAAATGGAGTTAAAAGAATTCACAAATGAAACTTCAAAAGATATACTAGATCAAAAAAGTAAGATTAAACAGACAATAGAAAAAGCCATGATAATTGACGAGGAAAATACAGCACTAATAAATAACTCTCAGGAAGAATCAGCCCAGATGTTAAAAACGGCAAGAAAGAATAAAAGGACTCATTCTGTTTATAGGGGAGAGGAAATATCCTTGGAAGGCATAATGCTAGATAAAATAAAGTAGCCCTAAATGAGGGGTGGTAGTTTATGGTTAAAATTCAAGGCGTTGACCCTGTAATAGTAGAACGCATCAGGGATAAAAACCGCAAAAAACTAATATACGAATCTGAGCAAACAAAGGTTGTATCAAACAGCGAAAAGGATCATAAGAAGGATCAAAAAGGTCAGCAGCATAAAAGAACTCTTAAGCATTCAATTGAAAGGCTTAATGAACTATTACAGGAAATAGATGCCCCCATTCGTTTTGAGAAGATAAATGTCAAGGAAGAGCTATATGTTTTAGTAATAGACATTCATACCCAAAAGGTTCTTACAAAGATTTTTCCAGAAAGAGTATTTCAACTCATGAAAAACATAGATGACCCCAAAGGATTCATAATTGACGACTCATTCTAAGAAAGGAGACTAAAATGAATGCAAAATTAAACGCTTACAAAAAAAATCAGGTCAACACAGTTTCCAAAGAAAAGTTGGTCCTAATGCTATATGATGGTGCTATCAAATATTTGAACAAGTCATTAGAAGTAATTGATAATAATAATCCTAGCGAAGCACATAACCATCTAATCAGTTCTCAGGACATTATTATTGGCCTAATGTCAGGGATTAACTTTGAGGTAGGCAAGCTAGGCGAAGATCTTTTCAACCTTTATGAGTATATGCACCATAGACTTGTAGAAGCCAACACGACAAAGGACAAGGACATAGTAGAAGAGGTACTAAATATGGTCAAGGAGCTAAGAGAGGCCTGGGTACAAATCATCGGAACCCAAAAACTCCAACCAAAACCCTATCAGGATAGGGAAGCTCCTGCAACAGTAGCCATAAACCAATAATTAGGATAGAATAACACTTATTCTGAATTCTGTATACTGACTCCTGAATTCATAGAATAATTTTATTCAAAAATTATTTTAAATAACCCTAAACTCCCCTGAGCAATATCCGATATATATTATAAGGTTATATGCTCAGTTTTTCTTTTAGGGCCCAAAAGAAGAGCTGACATGTAATAAAATTAACAGACGGCATGGAGGCCGTTTGCAAAAACAAGGAGGTTGATTTTATTATGAGAATTAATAATAACATTATGGCAATGAACACCCATCGTCAATTGGGACTTGGTAACACAGCAGGTGCTAAATCAATGGAAAAATTATCTTCAGGGTACAGAATTAATAGAGCCGGTGACGATGCAGCAGGTTTAGCGATTTCTGAAAAAATGAGAGGACAAATTAGAGGATTAAGTCAAGCATCTAGAAACTCTCAGGATGGCATTTCACTAATTCAAACTGCTGAAGGTGCATTAAATGAAACTCAAGCTATTCTTCAAAGAATGAGAGAATTGTCAGTACAATCAGCTAATGATACAAATACTTTACAAGATCGTGAAAATATTCAAAAAGAAGTTAAGCAGTTAGGTGAGGAAATACAACGTATTGCTGAACAAACCGAATTCAATTCAAAGAAACTTTTAACTGGTGACATGGGTGGTGCAACAACTTCAGCTACACATGTTACAACAAATTCATTAACTGGAAATACTGGAGCAACTTTATTAACTGCATTAGTTGATAAAGATGGTAATGATGCAGGAATTGCTGAAACAGATATAATTACTGCTACTTGGTCAGTTGGAGGGCAACAATATTCTCAGTCTCTTACGGTAGGTGCTGCAAGTGATTTAGACGCACTTGGAACTCAGATAGCTACAGATGCAACTATTGCATCAGCAGCAGCGGGTGGTACTGCTGACTTTGCTATTACATCAGCTACTGCTGGTACTGCTGGGCAAATCAATGGATTCTCTATAGAAGTTAAAACTGCAGATGGAGTTCGAAAGGAAGCAGCTTCAAATGCTTTGTCAAACTTCTCAACAACAACAGCAGCAGCAGATGATCGGGCAGATGGAAGTGCCGATTTCCAAATTGGGGCAAATCAAGGGCAATCATTAAATCTTTCTATTGATGAAATGAGTGCAGATAGTTTAGGTGTTAGAGAACTACAAGTTGGTACTAAATCTCAGGCTGCTACAGCAATTAAAGTATTAGATGAAGCAATTCAAAAAGTATCCGCTGGAAGAGCAAACTTAGGTGCTAGTCAAAACAGATTAGAACACACAATCAAAAACTTAGATGCATCAGCCGAAAACTTACAAGCTGCTGAATCTAGAATTAGAGACGTAGACATGGCTAAGGAAATGATGGAGTTCACTAAGAACAACATCCTACAGCAAGCAGCAACAGCAATGCTAGCCCAAGCTAATATGGCTCCTCAATCAGTACTGCAACTTCTTGGATAAGTATAAAAATACAATAAGGTGCATATACTCAACAAAGGGTCAGGGGACAATTCCCCTGACCCTTCTTATAAAAAATAGAATAAAAATGTCAAACAATAGTGTAAATGAACCCTTGACAATGGGTTTACATTATCTTCGCAAAAGCTACAATTTTTTCGGCTACTACTGCTGTCTGTTCCATATTGGTCGCTATTTCTTCGGTAGTTGCAGCTTGAGTGCTTCCAACCTCCTCGATTTGCTTAATATTGCTAGAAATATCATTGATAATACTATTAATCTCCTGAATGATTAAGGCTGCATCTTCGGCAGATTTTGTTGTTTTGCTGGAGAGCTTGCGCATTTCTTCAGCTACTACAGTAAAACCTCTTCCATGTTCCCCGGCTCGGGCAGCTTCAATGGCGGCATTTAGGCCTAGCAAGTTAGTTTGGGAAGCTACACTAGAAATTAGGCTTAATATTTCATCAGTTTTTTTCAATTGAACCTGCGCCTTGGAAGAGATATCCAAAAGATTTTTTTGTAAGCTACTTAAGTCTCCAGCTAAGGCTGCGATTTCTTCTGTACTAGCTGAGACTTCTTCAAAGGAAGAGGCTAGAAATTCGGCAGTTTCTAAAAGTTCGTTTTGGGTAGATAAATCTACCCCAATGTCAAATGTGCCAATAACGTTACCAGTATGGTTAAAAACAGGTACCACTATGGATTTAAAGGAAAACCCGTAAGCCTCAGCTGGAACCTCTGATACTATCTTTTTACCTGTCTGCATGACTTCTTTGTTGCTTGTCCCCGCAATAGTGTCCCCTGTCTGTGCCTTAACGTCAATTTTATCACCTGGGTAGTAAGCCAAAAACTTTTCTCCATCGGTAACTGCTACCATACAATCTAGAGGAAAAAGCTGGTTTAAATATCTGGCACTATAAGAAAGGGCGCAGATTATTTCTTCATTCGTTTTAATTTCCATGTTTTTCACCCCAAACATATTTTAAAAAGTAGATTAATTGTTATAATATCATATATCTTGCTAAATTTATAGAGCTTCTAGGGTCATAGAGCTTCTAGGGTCAGGCCTGACAAATTGACATTTCACGATCTACCTAAAGCAATCTTTCCAGTTTCGCCTAAGGGGCAAAATCCCAATTCAGATTTTTTTTATTTTAATAAGAGGACTTTTGAGGAAATTGTTAAATTAATCTATATGAGTATATATATGCATTAATTTAATTGGAGAGTGTGCAAAATGAAAAAATCAGCTTCAGGAGCATCTATATTGATACTGTTAGTGTTGTTGGTTATAGGCTTGTTGTTAGGTGGGATTATTGGAGATATCTTGGGTAAAATTGGGGTTCCATATATGTATGAAAGTCAGCAGATACGCTGGAGTCCATCAGGAGACTTTATGATTATTGTTTGGGATATAGACCTTTTGGTTAGTGTTAACCTGGCAAGTGTTATTGGACTTATTTTAGCTTTTTGGATTTATAGAAAATTATAGGTTGGCGGATAAATATGGAAGTTGATTTACTTCTAGGAAGGAATTGTCATATATAAATCGAATTATTATAACTATAATATAAAATTACATTAGGGCAAAACCATTGAAAGATGGTGACGCAAAGCCATGGGTCTAAAGCAATGTGCTATGATTGCCAGGCTGCAACTATCGGTTAATTTAGGTTAACTTAGTTTGCCCTTTTTATTTGTGTGCAGACTAAGTTTTTTGTTTGCCAATTATAAACTTACATTAGTGGGGTGCTATAATGAAGAATTCAAATTTTAAATTAATTGTTCTTGTCTTAATTATTTTCATTAGTATTAGTGTAGTTATTGCTACTGTAATGGTACAAAGTAAAACTTCTATCGATTTAGATGAATATTTTACTGAACCAGTTGAAATCACTACCCATTTAAAGCCTGATGAAGCAGATGGAAAACTAAATCATATAAAGGCAGTTATTGTTGTGGGTACAGCTGGAAGGAATACATATGAGATTTTGAGTCAGAATCAGCCTAAGCTTCAAGAAATTTGTATAAATTTTTTTAATGAACTTACTGAAAAGCAGGTAAATGATTTAATGAAGGAGAATGAATTAAAGGATATGTTACAGTTGAAAATTGATAACAACTTGAACACCGAGACTACAGGGGTATATTTTCAAGAAATACTGACTAATTAAAGGGGGGATACGAACTAATAGGAAGCCTTTGATATGGATGAAACTTTTAAAATAGATGATGATTTAATTGAGGACTTAATAACCTTTTACAATAGTGGTGATATCCTAAGTCCCCAGGAAAGATTGGAACTTGAAAAAGTACTTCACAGGGATTGTATGCTAAGCTATACCATAATATGTAATGAAGGAGAGTACTTCATGAGTCTTTTAAATAGAAATACTGAGTACATAAGCGTAAAGGATTTAATTACTGGAATGGTTTTAGCCATGGACATTGTATCTACATATGGAACAGAACTAATTTCAAAGGGCAGTATATTAAATGACCACTTCATTGAAGTCCTTCAGAAACTTAACTATGAGGAAGTTCTAGTATATAAAAGTGAGGTGCCCCAGGATGAGCAGTTAAAATCCGAAACTCATATAAATAACTATGTCGATAAGGGCTATGAGGTAGATAAAGATAAGATTAAAAAACTTATCCAAGAAGTTGGTAATGGAAATCCATTAGATGTGGAGTATGTTGAGGCAGTAACTGGATCAATCGCACGACAGGCCAACACAAATTTACCATTGAAGATACTTGAGAAAACTATTAGTAAAGATGATTATCTCTATACCCATTCATTAAAGGTGGCTCTGTTAGCTTCTCTCTTGGGAAAATGGGTTGGTCTAGATGATAAGAATGTTTCCCTTTTAGCAAAAACAGGCGTGCTTCATGATATTGGAAAATCAAAGATAGATAAGAACCTATTAGATAAACAGGGTGCCTTAACTACAAAAGAATACAGCCTGGTGAAAAAACATAGCGAGTATGGTTATGAAATATTGAAAAATATTCCTGACATAGAGCGAGAAGTGGTTCTTGGGGTTTTAATGCATCATGAAAGATTTGATGGTGCTGGATATCCAATGGCCATAAAGGGTGAGAAAATAAGTGTGTTTGGTAAGATTGTAGCGATTGCTGATGTTTATGCGGCAATGGTTTCAGAACGTCCATATGCAAAGAAAGGGTGTCCGTTTGTAATTATGGATTACCTCGAGAATGAATGTGCGGAGCAGTTTGATTTAACCTATTTAAGACCTTTTTTATATAACATAGCTAGTAGTTATATTGGTAATAATGTAATTCTCAGTAACGGGGAAAAGGCAACAGTCATTCTTGTTAACAGTAGAGAGTTTATATCAAAACCTATGGTTAAAACAGAAGATTCCTTTGTTAATCTTGCAAAAGAAAGAGATTTTAAAATAGTGGAAGTTCTTCCACTGCTTGATAGCTAAGCTTGCTCCTATATTATTATACTCTTGGGTGATATCAATAAATTAATTACAAAAGGTGCCCCTAAAGGCACCTTAAACTAGATCTTAATTTATTAATTCTTTTGTATTTTCTTTTCTAATTCTCCAGAGTTATTGAGTTCCCTTAATTCAGTAAATCCTCCAATAAACTCTTCGCCTATAAAAATCTGCGGAACTGTTAACATTCCAGTTTTATCTTTAATTTCAGCAAGAGAGTCAGGATCATTTGTTAAATCAATTTCTTCATAATCAAATCCTTTAGAAACACATAAAGATTTTGCCGCAACACAGTAAGGGCAGTTCATGGTGCTATAAATGGTTATACTTTGCATTGTATCATCCTCCAATTATTACTAGTGTGTTTTCAAGAATTGTAGCATAATTCACTTTTTAGTTCCAGTAAAATCATGTTAAAGTGTAATGTATTTTAGCCGATATATATTTTGAATGGAGATGGGAATATGAAGATTCAATCAGCTTACCCTACAAATATTTACTCTTCTAGTAAAGATGCTGTTCCAAAAAATAAGACTGAAAGTAAAAATGGAAATCAGAAAAAATATGTTTCAGCAACTAATCAAAATGTTACATACGGAAAGGTTACAAAGAGTGATCAGATCTCAATAGAGATATTAAGGAATGAAAGTGAAAAGGCTTATGAAACCCTACTAAGAATTGTCATGGAACTTATAGATAATCAAGGACGAGTCGATGGACAGAAAAAAAGTGCCCATGAAGAAAGTCTAAGGATGGAAGCCTCAAAGCTCATCCACGACGATGGACCTTTAGGAGCAGAAGCTGTTAGTAATCGCATTGTAGACTTTGCTATTGCGATTAGTGGTGGTGATAAATCAAAAATTGAAGTGTTAAGGGGCGCCATAGAAGAGGGATTTAAGCAAGCAAAAGATATCCTTGGTGAGTTACCGGAAGTCTCACAAAAAACCTATGATTTAATTATAGAAAAGCTTGACAAGTGGGAAAAGGATATATAATAATTGATTTACATTATATTAATTGTGTAAGTGGAATCCTGGCTGAGATGAGGAGGAAGGGTTGTATGCTTTATTGCTTGCAGATGAAAAGGTGGTCTAGTTATGACTACCTTAAATAACATATTACAACAGTATTTACAAATTCTTTATAGACAAAATGACATTTTAAAGCAAATAAATCAGGCTCTTACTAGGCAACAGGATCTAATACAATCTGAAAAATGGAATGAGCTCAATCTTTTATTAAGTGAAATAAATGACTTAATTGAATTAAGGGAGCGATTAGGAGATCAATCTGAAGAGTTTAAAGAAGATATTGTTAAAATATTAGGTATAGAACGATTTGATAAGCAGATAGTTGATAGAATTCCAAATAGTAGCCTGTTTAGCATTTTGACGGAAATTAATAACATGCGTTCGAATCTGGAAAATGGGAAGCAGATAACTTATGATAATGTAGATATGCTTCAGGCAAAAATAGATAGTAATAAAGGATTGCTTGGAACTGTGTAGAATTCAGATCCACGGTAATTTTTAAGGGAAGTGGCTAAAAGCCACTTTTTATATTTCTTAGATCTTTTTACAAAATGTGGTATAAATTAAAAGGAATATGAAGTTTAATGTAGAATACTGTCTGTAAAATATTGAATATTGAGGGCAAAACCATTGAAAGGTGGTGACGCAAAGCCTTGGGTCTAACGTTCTAATTTATGAACCATGATTGCCAGGTTGCAAAGTGTGGGTTGAATAAACCTATCCTGCCTTTGCTTTATCTAGCAATTGGTAGGTTTTTTTGTTTGAAAAAAAGATGTCAGATTTTGCAGGAAATTTGTTAAATTTGTTGAATTTATCTCTATTGGACATAATTGGTTTTTAAGGCGTTTTTGTGCCTATCCTGACAGTTTATGGTTTGCAAAAACTGTTATATGGGAGGAAGTTTAATGGATGTTTTTAAGAGTGATGTTTTAGTTACTTTGCAAAAGGGTCTTGATGGTTCTTCAGCTAGGCAAAATACCATTGCCAACAATATTGCTAACGTTAATACACCAGGTTATAAGAAGAAAGAGGTTAGCTTTGAGAATGAGTTGAGAGCTGCACTAGTTAAGTCCGACAAAGTTCAGATGTCTAGAACCCATCCTGACCATATACTTAAATATCCTACCTTATTGAAAGTTGAGCCAAGAGTACTTCGAAATGAATTCCAAAGCATGAGAATGGATAGGAATAACGTTGACTTGGATCAAGAAATGACTAAAATGGCTGCTAATTCACTTTACTATAACAGTCTTATTTCTCAATTGAATAAAAGAATAAGCTTATTAAAACATACAATTTCTGAAGGGAGAAGGTAAAGATGAAATTGTTTAATACTCTAAATATTAGTGCAAGCGGACTCACAGCTGAAAGGCTTAGATTAGATATAGTGGCTAACAACATTGCAAATGCAAGCACAACTAGATCTCCTGACGGTGGACCTTATCAAAAAAGAGCAGCAGTATTTAAAGAAAAACTATCTAGGGAGTTGAATAGTAACGGTAGAACTTATGAAACAAAAGGCGTAGAAGTTGGAGCTATTGTTAGAGACCAATCCCCTCCCAAAATGGTATATAATCCGAACCATCCTGATGCCGATGAAAAAGGCTTTGTTGCAATGCCCAATGTTGACTTAGTAATAGAAATGGCAGACATGATTACAGCAACAAGAGGTTATGAAGCGAATGTTACAGTTTTAAATGCTACAAAAGCCATGGCCTTAAAGGCCTTGGAAATAGGAAGGGGCTAAAAAAGTAAATGAAAGTTTCATTATTTCAAGTACAACCATTGAGCTTACCTAATGTAGCAACTAATAATAAACCTAAGGTTGAACTAGGTAGTTTTGCTAGCTTTTTAAAGGAAAATTTAAATAAAACCAATGAATTACAGATAGAAGCTGATGTATTGACACAGAGAATGGCAGTAGGTGATGATGTGGAGTTACATGAAGTTATGATAGCAACTGAAAAGGCAGAACTAGCAATGCAGCTTACATTACAAATAAGAAATAAGCTAATTGAAGCATATCAGGAAATAAGTAAGATGCAGATATAATGATTAATACTTTCCATATATATTCGTTAACAATGGAGATTTGTTGGGGGTTAGAATAGCAATGAATTTATCAGTTATTAGTGCAAAATGGAAAGCCTTAACAAAAACACAAAAGACTATCTTTATTGTTATGACCATAGCAGTATTTCTATCTGCTGGTTTTTTTGTACAGTGGTTTACAAAGGTTGAATATGCTGAACTGTTTACTGGCATGGAACCAACGGCAGCAGGGGAAGTTGTGAATAAAATACAAGAGATGGGTGTCCCTTATCAATTAGCGAATCAAGGTACTACTATCTTGGTTCCTGCAAATCAAGTCTATGATTTGCGTCTACAATTAGCTGCTTCAGGGGTAATTGCTTCTGGTGGTACAGGTTTTGAGCTATTTGACGAGAGTAAATTGGGAATTACTGATTTTGAAAGGCAGCTTAATTATCAGAGAGCACTACAGGAGGAGCTTAGAAGGACAGTTATACAGCTTGAGGCAGTAGAACAAGCGAGGGTTCATCTAGTTATTCCCGAACAGAGTCTATTTATTAGAGACCAGGGAAAAGCATCTGCTTCTATAGTTGTAAAGCTTGCTCCAATGGCTACTTTACGCCCAGACCAGGTAATGGCCATAGTAAATCTTGTTTCAGGAAGTGTAGAGAGGTTAGCAGTCGAGAACGTAAATATTATTGATACACAAGGAATTATCCTAAGTGAAGGGCTGTTTGATGATAGTGGAAGTTTAATGGTTTCACAAGGAAAACAGTTTGAGCAAAAAAGAAAATTTGAAAAAGATTTAGAACAGAAAGTAGAAAATCTTTTGCGGCCGATGCTGGGTAATGGTCAAGCTGTTACCATGGTGACAGCAGAGCTTGATTATGATCGGCGTGAAGTTACTAGAATTGAGTTTGGCGAATCACATATTAGAAGTGAAGAAATAATTGATGAACAACATATTAACAATGCTGAAGGTGGAGTTGTAGGAGAGGATAACCTTCAAGATTTGGGTACAACTTATCCTGAATTGGAAAGCGGTGATAGTGGTAGTACTATATCTGAAAGAGTCACCAACTATGAGTTGGATCAGCTTCAGGAAACTGTTGTTTATGCACCAGGTAGACTTATTTCCTTATCAACTGCAGTTGCCATTGACGGTACACTTACAGATGAAATGGTTGAATCAATCCGTCAAGTTGTTGGTGCTGCAATAGGTTTTAATCCTGAACGGGGAGACCAGATTGCAGTAATGAGCATGGAGTTTGATAAAACAGCATTACAGGAAGCTGAGGCGCAGATGACAGTAACCTCTTTGCAACAGAGGAAAGAAGAACAGATGAAAACATATATAGGCTGGGGGTTTAGAGCTTTAGCTGCAATATTAGGTTTCATATTATTAGTAATAATTGTTAAAACCCTTGGAGAAGCATTTAAGACGGACCCGGTTTTGCAAAGACCAATTCCAGTAGGACAAATGGAAGAGGAAATTGAGCCTCCTAAACCAAAGGAAGAATCAGTCAAAAAACAGGAAAAGGTACAGAAGGTAGCAAAAGACAAACCAGAAGAAACAGCAGCGCTATTGAGACAATGGCTTATGGAAGACTAAATTATTTTACGAGTTTAGGTAGGTGTATTTGGTGAGTAAGGAAGGTAAGTTAACAGGAATAAAAAAAATAGCTATTTTACTAATTGCTCTGGGCCCTGATGTATCCTCAAAAGTACTCAAAAATTTCAGAGAAGAGGATATCGAGAGAATCGGTTCAGAGATTGCAAATATAACTAATGTGGATCCTGAAGTGAAGAAGAAAATTTTTGAAGAGTTCCTAGTACTTCATGAGGCCCAGACCTATATTGCTTCCGGCGGAATTAAATATGCTAGAGAGGTTTTGGAGAAGGCGCTTGGACCTCAAAAGGCTACTGAGTTGATAAAAAGGTTAACAGAAGCATCTAGAATAAAACCCTTTAATCTATTGAGAAAGACCGATCCAAAACAGCTTGTAAACTTTATAAATAATGAACACCCACAAACTATTTCACTAATACTTTCATATTTACAACCTGATCAAGCCGCAATAGTTTTAAGTTCACTTCCAGAAGAAATGCAAACAGATATTACAAGAAGAATTGCCACTATGGAGAGGACCTCTCCGGAAATGCTAAAAGAAGTAGAAGGAGTATTGGAAAAGAAATTATCTTCTGTAGTAAATCAAGATTTTACAGTAGCTGGTGGCATTGATACCCTTGTAGATATTTTAAACAGGGTTGATAGAGGTACAGAAAAGAGTATTCTGGAAGAGCTTGAAAGAGAAGATCAGGAGTTAGTTGAAGAAATTCGAAAAAGGATGTTTGTATTTGAAGATATTATTACCCTAGATGATCAATCAATTCGTAGAGTTCTTCGAGAAATTGACTTTAAAGATTTGGCCTATGCCCTTAAAGGGTCGAGCACAGAAGTTACTGATAGGGTACTTAAGAATCTATCAAAGAGGGCCGGGGAAATGCTTGCCGAGGACATAGAAATGTTAGGGCCTGTTAGGTTAAGAGAAGTGGAAGAGGCTCAGCAGAAAATTGTTCAGGTTATCAGAAGGCTGGACGAAGCAGGAGAAATAATTATATCCCGCGGTGGAGAGGATGCTATCGTTGTCTAAATTACTTAAGACACCCTGTATAAATAATGAAGTGTTAATTGAAGCTTCATCAAGAGAAAGTTATCTTGATGAACGAAAGGCTATAGACATAGACCCAGTCTTAAATACTGCTGAAAAAGAAGCTTCAACAGTAATAGAAGATGCAAAAAACAAAGCGCAAGAGATATTGCAAAGTGCTGAAGAACAGTTAAAGAATAAGCTGGATGAAGGTTATGAAATTGGACAGCAACAAGGTTACCACGAAGGGATGGAAAAGGCTAGATTAGAGGCTCTAATAAGATATGAAGAGATCAAAAAAGCGCTTTTGGAAACATATGAAATGCG
The DNA here is from genome assembly GCA_001515945.1 of Desulfitibacter sp. BRH_c19. NCBI lineage: Bacteria > Bacillati > Bacillota > Clostridia > Neomoorellales > Desulfitibacteraceae > Desulfitibacter > Desulfitibacter sp. BRH_c19. The sequence goes on along the minus strand of LOER01000012.1, from coordinate 2,750 downwards.
AGAAACAATTATCAAGGATTTAGAAAAGGATTTATCAAGACTTGCTATTTCAATAGCAGAAAAAATTATAGTTAAACAGCTTTCGCTTGCACCTGAAACCATTGTTGATATTGTTAAAGAAGCATGTAGCCATTTTAGACAGGCTGATCAGATTACTATATTTGTTAACCCTGAAGATGGATATTTATTACGACAAAGAAAAACTGAGATCCAGGAAGCTTTAGGTGAATACTGCAGAGTGTATATCATTGATGAAAGTGGTTTATCCCAGGGCAGCTGCATGCTTGAAAGTGAAAATGGCCTGATAGATGCAGGGTTAAAGGCACAACTTGAAAATATGGGCATTGCCATATTGGGAGCTGAATGATTTGGGTAGTTCAGTCAATCTACAAAAGCAGATTAATAAAATATCTGGTATTACTCCATACTCTTTTATTGGCAAGGTTGCAAGAGTAATAGGATTGACCATAGAAGTCAAAGGCATTAAAGCATTTATTGGTGAGATTTGTCATGTAATGGTACTCGATGAGAGTGTTCTTACAGAAGTGGTTGGTTTTAAAGATTATTACACACTATTGATGCCACTAGGAGACTTTAAAGGGATATCGCCTGGATGCCGGGTTTACTCTACAGGAAAAAACCACAGAATACCTGTTGGGGATGGTCTCTTAGGCAAAGTATTGGATGGTCTTGGTAATACATTAGATGCAAGCTCATTAAATGGAATTAATGACTTCTATCCTGTTATTGCTAAACCACCAAATCCATTGGACAGAAAAGCTATCAGTAGCATACTTACTACAGGCATCAAGGCAATAGATGGATTTCTTACGCTAGGAGAAGGTCAAAGAATTGGTATATTTTCAGGTAGTGGTGTTGGTAAGAGTACTCTAATGGGGATGATTGCCAGAAAGAGCTCTGCAGATATAAATGTTATTGGTCTAATAGGAGAAAGAGGAAGGGAGGTACTTGAATTTATTGAAAAGGATCTTGGTAAGGAAGGCTTGCAAAGGTCTGTAGTTGTAGTAGTTACATCAGACCAACCTGCTTTGTTGAGAATTAAAGGGTCCTTTATTGTCCATGCGATTGCAGAGTACTTTAGAGATCAAGGGAAAAAGGTAATGCTTATGATGGATTCAGTTACTAGATTTGCTATGGCCCAGAGGGAAGTAGGGCTGGCTGTTGGGGAACCACCAACAACTAAAGGCTACACTCCATCAGTTTTTGCGCTTTTGCCGAAGCTTCTTGAAAGGTCAGGTAACACCAAGAAGGGTTCAATTACCGCACTTTATAATGTGCTAGTAGATGGTGACGATTTTAATGAACCAATAGCTGATGCTGTAAGAGGTATATTAGATGGACATATTGTACTGTCTCGGGAACTAGCAGCAAGAAACCACTTCCCAGCAATAGACGTTCTTGATAGCATTAGTCGCCTCATGGTCAACATTGTTGATGACACACAGCAATCCACTGCTGGTGAAATCAGGACTAATCTTGCAGTATATAGACAAAATGAAGATTTAATAAGCATAGGTGCCTATGTGAAGGGTTCTAATCCGAAAATAGACAAAGCAATAGCATTGAATGATAAGATTAACCAGCTTCTTTGCCAGGATATTAATGAGGTTTACCCTTATAATGAGACAAGGAATTTAATGACAGGGCTAATTAATCAAGGGTAGAGGAGAACAAAAAATGGATTTTCAATTTCCGTTACAAAAATTATTAAACTACAAAGAAAATATCGAAGAGAAAAAGAAAGAAAAATTAGCGCATGTACAGGATAAGAGAAGAATTTTAGAAGAAGAACTGTTAGTTACTCAAAGGCGGCACAAGCTGTGTACAATTAACACTCCTGCTAAGAAGGTAAACATTTTGATGTTTGGCCATCAACTAGCTTACATGGAGTATTTAGATGGAATCATTGATGAACAAGCAAGTGCTGTAAAAGAGGCATCTTTTACAGTTGATAAGTGCCGTGTAGAGGTTGTTGAGGCAAGTAGAGACCGAAAGGTTATTGAAAAGCTAAAGGGTAAACAGGAAAATATTTATTATAAAGAAATGGATCGCAAAGAGCTAATGGAATTAAATGAAATGGCATTAAACAAGTTTTTTGAGGAAAATAAGAAAAATTAAAGAATTGTTGTTTAAGAATGTTGATATTGAGAGGAGGTGAAAAAATGCAGAATATGATTTGCGTTATTGATAGCCTAGTTCAAACACCTCAAACTGGAAACTCACATGAAAGCATGAAAATTGATAATCCACACAAGGGTGAGTTTGCAGAGGTGCTTTCCTCAAAAGTAAATGAAGACCAGACTTCTAAAGCTGAGGTGCCAAAAGGTACTCTTAAGGTGAAGGCCAATGATGCTACTAAGAACCAGGAAAAAGTTGAAAGCGATGAGGATGAGATAGGTAACGACAACGAAAAATTGACAGATGATGACCATGGTCAGATAGGATATCAGTTAAGTAAAGATTTTCCTGACAAGACTAAACCTTTAAGAACAATGAAAACATCTAACTTAAGGCATGCAATGGCTGACCAGAATGGACATCAGGTAAATAAGAAGGAAAGTATAGATAAGCGATTAACTAATCAATTCGTCAAACATAATCAACTAAGGGCTACAGATGAACCAAAGAATACCAATGAATCGAAGAATACCAATGAATCGAAGAATACCAATGAATTAAAGAATACCAATGAATCGAAGAATACCAATGAATTAAAGAATACCAATGAA
>LOER01000011.1 GCA_001515945.1 Desulfitibacter sp. BRH_c19 | reverse complement strand
CTAATACCAGTTCCAACATCAGCCTGGCCAAAGGTACCACTAGTATGGTTTTCTAGAAGGACATCATCACCGTCAACCACACCGCTTAATTCTGCATTAATAATCTCTGCGTCTGTTGTGCCGTCATAGACTTTGTCTTGTGCTGCTGCATTTATTACGGTTAGTTCTTTGTGGGTGATTTTGGCAGCAGTAAGTGTTGGCTGAGTCAGGGTATAATTGATGATGTCATCACCCGTAATCTTCATTTCTGTATCTACACTAATACTAGTTCCAATATCAGCCTGGCCAAAGGTACCACTAGTATGGTTTTCTAGAAAGACTTCATCACCTTTAACTACTCCGCTTAACTCTGCATTAATAATCTCTGCGTCTGTTGTACCGTCATAGACTTTGTCTTGTGCTGCTGCGTTTATCACGGTTAGTTCTTTGGGGGTGATTTTGGCAGCAGTAAGTGTTGGCTGACTCAGGGTATAATTGCTGATGTCATCACCTGTAATCGTCATTTCTGTATCTACACTAATACCAGTTCCAACATCAGCCTGGCCAAAGGTACCACTAGTATGGTTTTCTAGAAGGACATCATCACCGTCAACCACACCGCTTAATTCTGCATTAATAATCTCTGCGTCTGTTGTGCCGTCATAGACTTTGTCTTGTGCTTCTGCATTTATCACGGTTAGTTCTTTGGGGGTGATTTTGGCAACAGTAAGTGTTGGCTGAGTCAGGGTATAATTGCTGATGTCATCACCTGTAATCGTCATTTCTGTTTCTACACTAATACCAATTCCAACATTAGCCTGGCCAAAGGTACCACTAGTATGGTTTTCTAGAAAGACCTCATCACCTTCAACTACTCCGCTTAACTCTGCATTACGAATCTCTGCATAAGTTGTACCGTCATAAATTTTGTCTTGTGCTGCTGCATTTATTACGGTTAGTTCTTTAGGAGTTATTTTTGCCGTTAACCCTATGGGCTGTATCAAGGTATAGTTATCTTTATCAAGACCTTTTAGGGTTAAGCCTGGTAAAACTGTAATATCACTATCCACATTTTTCACAGTAAAAGTTCCCATTAAGGCATCTAATTGCACATCATCTAAACCTACCACGCCCTCCAACTGTGCCCCAGTAATAGTAGCATCTGTAGTCCCATCATAGACTTTGTCTTGTGCTGCTGCATTAATTACAGTTAGTTCCTTGTGGGTGATGTTAGCAGTAAGTGTTGGTTGGACCAGGGTATAATTGCTGATGTCATCACCCGTAATCTTCATTTCTGTATCTACGCTAATATCCGTTCCAACATCAGCCTGGGCAAAGGTACCAATAGTATGATTGCTTAAAGCCACAGCATCACCTTCTACTACACCGTTTAACTCTGCGCCGTTAATCTCTGCATCAGTTGTTCCTTCATACACTTTGTCTTGTACTGCTGCATCAATTACGGTTAGTTCTTTAACCGTGATGTTGGCAGTAAGTGTTGGCTGAGTCAGGATATAATTGCTGATGTCATCACCTGTAATCGTCATTTCTGTATCTACACTAATACCAGTTCCAACATCAGCCTGGCCAAAGGTACCACTAGTATGGTTTTCTAGAAGGACATCATCACCGTCAACCACACCGCTTAGTTCTGCATTGCTGATTTCTGCGTCTATTGTTCCATCATACACCTTGTCTTGCGCTACTGCATTAATTACAGTCAGTTCTTTAGCGGTAATTTCTGCCTTGACTGTTGGTGCCCCTGTCAATGACAGAGCATAGTCGCCGGCCTGGGCACCAATTAGTGAACTGGCTTCACTCAAGCACACTGTCTTATCTTCACCTGTCTGTGCATCATCAAAAACCAGTACAGTATTTAATGCAACATCATCGTCTCCAAAAATGCCAAGTAGTATAAGGTTATTGCTGTCAATCACAGCCTCGGTATTACGGTCATATTCTTTGTTCTCGACCGTGAATGAGCCACTTACAGCCAAAGTAATTTGAGGTCTGCGAACAATGTATATCATATATGTCTTTTTTGTAACGCCATCTCCAGCGGTTACAACAATTTCTACTTCATTGCTACCAACTTCCAAAGGAATTGGTAATGAGTTAGTACCATTGGCAACAGCTGTTCCATTAACCATTATACTAGATGTTGCTTCCGCTGTTGGTTTTACTGTAATGCTTGATGTGCCATACCCCACACTTACAGTATAGCTGGTTTGGTCACTACTAAAATCTGGCTCTAATATTCCACTGCTTAATAACAAATCACTTAAATCAGCTAGATAATTAGATAATTCTACGGTCTCTCTTCTTGACTGAACCTGAGAAGCAGCAATAGTAATGTCTGCTTCCACATTGATATCTTCCGCTCTAATTCCTATACTTGAAGAGGTGTTATAGCCTACAAAAAATCCAGTTAATCCATGGGCATTAGTAATGTCATCATTCCCTTCTACAGTAACACTAACATTGGATTTTCCGACTGAACAGAGTCTAATCTCCAATCTGACATATGACAGAGCATTTCCTGAAGCATCTTTTAATATAGTTGAACCAGCAGCACCTCCTCCATTACCTATATCATCGCCATCCCCTCTAGTAGCTATAACCCATGGGTCATTAATAATAGTTATAGTACCACCATTTCCTATGAAGCCACCGCCGATACCTGCAGCGCCAGAGCCACCTGTAGCTGTAACTCTACCACCTTCTATAGTGATATTGCCCCCTGAAACACCGCCATTAAATAGGTTTATACCACCGCCGATACCTGCTCCACAATCACCACCTTGTGCTGTCACATTGCTGTATCTAATGGTAATATTGCCTCCTGAACCTCCAGGACTGATAAATCCGGTTCCTTCACCACCACCGCCACCTATACCGGCAGCGAATTGGCCTCCAGCTGCTGTTACTGTACCTCTTTCAATGGTTATAGTGCCACCGTTTCCAACGCACCCGCCGCCGATGCCGGCAGCTCTTTCTTCACTTGATGCTGTCACTAGACTATCTTTTATAGTTATGATACCGCCCGAACCCCTATAACCACCGCCGATGCCAGCACCATAAAAACCACCTTTTGTCGTTATGGTGCTGTCTTCAATAACTATGCTGCCGCCTGAACCAACTGTACCACCGCCAATGCCGGCTCCTTCAGGACCTCCCTCTGCAGTTACCGTACTGCCTTTTATTGTTATACTGCCTCCTGAACCTCCGTGAACACTAGTGCTTCCGCCTCCACCACCGATACCGGCACCTCCATTGTAGGATAAATATTTTTGACCACCTTTTGCAGTTACAGTTGCATTTTCAATGAGTATACTGCCTCCGCTTCCTAAGAGCCCACCGCCCATGCCAGCGCCATTATACCCGCCTGTTGCTGCTACTTCTATCCCTCTAATGGTTATATTACCACCTGCTTCTTCATTGGCACCACCAATGCCAGCGCCAAAAAAACCGCCTGTTGCTGTAAGTTTTCCAACACTTGCACTCTCAGCTTTAGAAATAACAAGCGTTACACCTTGAGGTACATATATACCAGCTCCAGGATTTGGACGTACAATGGTATTTACACCACTGATATACAGTTTGTTCTCAAAATTTCCACCTCCAGCAAAATCGATGCCATGAGTGTCCGAAAGCGATTTTATGTTTACATTTTCTATCGTTAGGGTTAATGCTGATTCTCTGTTGCTTTTAATTTCGATTCTTGTATTTTGGTTTGTCACTTCTGGACTGCTGCCAATTATTTTAACTTCCGTTGCATTTTTTCCTATTGAAACTGTCCTTGTGAAGGCTCCATTAAGCTGATATTCTCCGTTTGCGTTAATCTCCATACCTACCCCATAGTAGCCGCCAACTGTAGTTACCACACCACCGTTTATTGTTATGCTACCGCCTGTTCCTCCGGAACCACCACCTACACCGGCCGCTGAATTGCCTCCAGCTGCTGTTATCGTTCCCCCATTTATAGTAATATTACCTCCTGCTCCTTCAAAGCCGCCACCTATACCAGCTCCATTACTGCTTCCAAGGGCTATAACCGTTCCCCCATTTATAGTAATATTACCTCCTGCCCCTCGAAAACCACCACCACCGATACCGGCAGCTCCATACTGGTCGGTTCCTTTGCCTTCGGCTGTTACTGACCCGCCGCTTATGGTAATATTGCCGCCAGAGCCACCTCTACCGCCACCAATACCGGCTCCTCCTAGTGTGAGAGGTTCATCGACTCCCCCCCTTGCTGTTACAATACCGCCTGTTATGTTTATGTTTCCGCCCGAATAGCTTGTACCACCACCAATACCGGCTCCTCCAGCTCTGCCTATTGCCTCTACTTGCCCCCCTCTTATGGTTATGGTTCCACAGTTTGTTACGTATCCACCGCCAATGCCGGCGCCATTATATCCACCTTTTGTTGAAAGTTTTCCTGAAGCGACACCCTGGGCTTTGTCAATAGCAAGGGTAACCCCAAGGGGTACATGTATACCTGCTCTGCCATTGCCGCCAGTTACTGAATTATCTCCGCTAATATACAATTCATTTTCAAAATTTCCAGCGCCCGCAAAGTCAATGCCATGTTCTGACGTGTTTATTCTTATATTTAAATCTTCTATTGTGAGAGATAATGCTGCAGCTCTACCAGAAGCAACAACAATGTTTGCATAGTGTTGAGATCCCCCACCTATGATTTTAACGTCAGTTGTAGTGTTAGCAATTGTAATAGTCCCGGAAAAACTGCTACCTAACTGGTAAGTACCGTTAGATGTAATTTCCAAAGGGCCTGCTGGTATTCCTAGAGAACTAATATCCATTTGAAAGAATACAGTATCAATGGAACCTTCGCCATATACTGCTTCGGTTATAGTTGCCTCTAATGATTCTTCCCCTGATGATTCTGCCGCTGCAAAAAAGCTGCATCCTACTAATACTCCAAATATTATAATAATCCTAACAATTAATCCCGTCCCCTTTAATTGAACTTTCATTTTTCCTCTCCTTTTCGTAAGATGGATTGACTTTAGACTTATACCCCAAGTTTTTTACAAGGCTTCTGAAATGATATATTAAAATTATCTTATCAATTGTTTCAGGAAATGTAATATAGTATAAATATTATTTATTGCGAGAAAATGAGGGAGAAAGATAAGAGAAATGAAAATAAAACTCTTAAATAAGAGTAAATTGAAACTGCTATTCAACTATTTAGCGAATATGGTTTTGAAAAGATAGTGGTAGCTCTATTGTAAATTGCCAGGAGTAGCAAAGCTGGAAAAGTATATGGTATTATATTATAATCAATACACTATAGTCACTGACTATAGTCATTATACTTTTTTTACAAATATCTTGTCAATATGGGGGGGAGACTGGTGAAAGAAAAGAAGAAATACCAGAAAAGATAATGCTATCGAAACAAAAAGGAAAATCTATGAAACTGCAGATAGTTTATTTAGAGAGTACGGTTTTGACAAAGTAACTGTAGATACAATAGTAGAAACAGCAGGAGTTTCAAAAGGAGCCTTCTACGTTTATTTTGAATCAAAGGATGCCCTCATTGCCAATCTAATTGCAGATACTGTAAATAAAGTGGACTTAGACTATACATCCTATGTGCAATCATTTCCCGAAGATACGCCGGCATCTGATATCCTTATTTCGCTAGTAGAAAAAATAGCTTATATTATTACCAACTTTATAGGCTTTGAAGCTATGAAGATCATATATGAAGTTCAAATAACAAGAACAGTAGATACGAGTGCTTTATTAAGCTACAATAGGGATGTCTACAAATTGTTCAACGAGGTAATAACCCTAGGTGTTCAGCAGGGAGAGTTTTATAAAAAGATGCCTATTGATACCATTGCAAAACACTTTATTATTGCCTTACGGGGACTAACTTATGAATGGTGCATTAGGTACCCTGATTTTGACTTAAAATTACACGTTCTGGAACACTTCAAAATACTATTAACAGGTATTAGAAGGCAAGAAAACCATAGTTTCATGTCAGAATAAATCACCACAATGTCTTCATTATATATACAGTTCATGTAAATCAGCGCAAACTTAAATCCTACTCTAGGTTTAGACTTGGAAATATTTAAGTGGTATAATTAAAAGGACAAGTTCTTGGGGAAAGGGGTTTTTATTAGCCATAGGTAAACCTAATACCCCTACCCCTCCAGGAACCTACCATATTGTCACTAATATTGTAAATCCTCATATGTCTGTACTGGGAACACGCTGGATGGGTCTTTCTAAACCAAGGTATGGGATTCATGGTACTCCTGCACCCTGGACTATTGGAACTATGGCTTCATTGGGATGTGTTAGGATGTATAATCATAATGTTGAGGAATTATTCCCCCAGGTTCCTATGGGAACAACCGTAGAAATAATTTCAGGAAGTGGAAATTATAAACCAAATCCTACATCACAACCAGGATCTCAACCCCAAACTCCATCCCAGGGAACCCAAGGTCAGAGGTATATAGTACAAAAGGGAGATACCCTGTGGAGGCTCTCCCAAAGATTTGGAGTTTCTTTAGATGCTTTGATAAAGGCAAATAACTTAAGTAACCCTGATGTCCTCCATGTAGGACAGGAGTTGATAATACCAAGGTAAGAAGAATAATAAGCTCAAAAACAACGGTCTTTTAAATAGCTTACAGGATTTTCGCTACATAAAAGTAGATAGCTGAGTTTTTGTATTTCTACTTAAACCGCTATCTGCTTGATATTGTATCCAATATTTAATTTATATTATTTTCTATTGACTTGTTTAATCAACACATACCTTAGTACTTGTGGTATATTCTATACAGGAATACGGCTGCTTCAGCCCTTGTGGTATTTCCCAAAGGATTTACCTGATCATGGTTGCCCACAATCAACTCTTCACCTATAACAGTAGCAACGCTGTCTACTGCATAGGATGATATCAAGGCTTTGTCAGTAAACCTCTCCAGACCCGAAGATATACCCTGCTGGTTAAGCTTTTTGAACATTCTCAAGGCTCGTTCGGTTAGAACCATCATATCCTGCCTTGATATGCTTTCATCAGGGTTAAATTGGTTGTGACCTGTACCGTTGCTGATACCTAGCTTCTTAGCTATACCTATCTCCCTGTAGTAATAAGCGTCACTACTTATATCTTCGAAGTTCCCATCATCCTTGGCATCTACTCCTAGGGTTCGCACAAGGTTGTAGAGAAAGTCGGCTCTAGTGATGTTCACCGAAGGGGCATATTCATTTTCCGATATACCCTTCAATATCCCCTTGGAGGCCAGCACTTCAATCTCCTTCTTGGACCAATTATAGTTGGCTATGTCATTAAATGTCTTACGGACGTACACTACGGCAAAATGGCTAAAGTGTGTGGTTGTGAAGCTTACCATGCCTGTTTCGGAATTATACCTCCCTGTTGGCACTGAGCTGGCATTTCCACTCCCATCAATGTACCATACTGTAATATGTTCTGGGTCTGCAAGTTCTTCTGCTGTTGGGGTATACGGAATGGATATGGTTACTGGCGCTTGTGGATTGTTCCATGATATCTGCTCTCCATCAACAGCAATGCTCAGCTGAAGCAATGGTCTGTCGCCTATTATCCCCCTTGTCTCAAAATCCAATATTTCTTTGTCACCATAGGCAATGGTTAATTGAACATAGGAACTGTCTCCACCCGTTGTGGAGTCTAGCATATTGGAGGGTAGTACCAATTCCCCAATTTTTGAAAATACAACCACATCGTAATCATGAGTTTCTTTTGAGAGTGAACTAACAGGAAGCTGCAGCGTATTGGATACAATGCTGCTATTGCCTTGTATTTCTATTCTTATTGTTCCCGTTGTATTCTCTGTTGAGTCTAGTAGATTCATTGTGTCTTGAAGCTCTTTCTGAGTAATCGTCACTTGGAAACTATTATTTTCCTCATCCAATTGTGCTTCTTTGATTATAATGACACTACCGTCTTCCTTCTTTTCTAACTCTGATATAGGAGCCAGTATTCTGTTTCTACTGGGTCGGGACACAGTTAATGTTCCATCTATAAACGTAATGTTGTAATTATCCGATGTCAGACCAGTTGGTGTAATGGCATAGGTACCTACATCTTCTCCGAGTGCACGGATAAATGAAAGTTCCCCACCAAGGCTGGAGGCATCATCTTCAAATTCAAAACCATCATAACTGATGGTAAATTTAGGATCATCTGCACCGAAAACTTTGCTTTTATTTTCGGCGGTGATGATTAGGGCTTTCCTTTCAATAGTTAAAAATAGACCTTCAAATTCAATGTCATAGTTGTCTCCTGCAGTTATGGTACCCTGTTCTATTACATAGTTATCTACATTTTCTCCGGGTGCTCTTGTTAGGGCTCCTGTGATTTGATCACTACCAATTAATTCTCCTTCTGTAATATCAAAGGTTAATTCCGGGTCAGCGTCTCCGTATGTCTTAGTCTGGACATCTGCTGTGATTGTCAAGGCTTTTTTAGTAATAGTTAAGTCTGCTCCTACATAGGTAATGTTATAGTTGTCTCCTGCAGTTATGGTGCCCTGTTCTATTTCATAGTCATCTACATTCTCTCCAGCTGCTCTGGTTAGGTCTCCTGTGATTTGATCACTACCGACTAATTCTCCTTCTGTAATATCAAAGGTTAATTCTGGGTCAGCGTCTCCGTATGTCTTGTTCTGGGCATCTGCTGTGATGGTCAAGACTTTTTTTGTAATAGTTAAGTCTGCTCCTACATAGGTAATGTTATAGTTGTCTCCTGCAGTTAAGCTGCCCTCCTGCTCTATTATTGCATAGTCACCTACATTTTCTCCGGGTGCTCTGGCTAGTGCTCCTGTGATTTGATCACTACCAACTAATTCTCCTTCTGTAATATCAAAGGTTAATTCTGGGTCAGCGTCTCCGTATGTCTTGCTCTGGGCATCTGCTGTGATGGTCAAGACTTTTTTTGTAATAGTTAAGTCTGCTCCTACATAGGTAATGTTATAGTTGTCTCCTGCAGTTAAGCTGTCCTCCTGCTCTATTATTGCATAGTCACCTACATCTTCTCCGGGTGCTCTGGTTAGATCTCCTGTGATTTGATCACTACCGACTAATTCTCCTGCTGTAATATCAAAGGTTAATTCTGGGTCAGCGTCTCCGTATGTCTTAGTCTGGACATCTGCTGTGATGGTCAAGGCTTTTTTAGTAATAGTTAAGTGTGCTCCCACATATGTAATGTCATAGTTGTCTCCTGCAGTTATGGTGCCCTGTTGTATTTCATAGTCACCTACATCTTCTCCGGCTGCTCTGGTTAGATCTCCTGTGATTTGATCACTACCGACTAATTCTCCTGCTGTAATCTCATAAATTAATTCTGGGTCTGTTACTCCGTATATCTTGCTCTGGACATCTGCTTTGATGGTCAGAGCTTTTGGAGTAATAGTGAATTCTGCTCCCACAAAGGTGATTTCATAGTTGTCTCCCCCGGTTAAAGTGCCTTGGTCTATGGTATAGATATCTACATTCTCGCCCGCTTCTCTTGTCACCTCACCATTTAAAATATCATCTCCAACCAAGCTACCTGTTGTTATATTGTAGGTGAGTTCAGGGTCCAATCCTCCATAAACCTTGCTTTTATTTACCGCTTTAATGGTTAATGGTTGTTTCAAAACGTTCACATTTATATTTTGCCCTAGCACTACACCAGAATAATCATAATTATCCATATCATTAGGAGCGAACACTACCGTATACCCTTCATTCTGTAGGGGTGGGATAGTATCAGGATATTGCCAAGCGAAATTACCGTCACCCAAACCTCCTGTAAGCTCTGAATGCCAGAGGATCTGCCCGTATATAATATCTGTGGCTGTAGGGAATACTATTTCAGGGGGAGTGGCTTTAGTAATAACTATTTCAACCGCCTCCGAGGCTTGATTGTAATAGTTATCGCCTCCTTTGGTCACGGTAATTTCCGCGAACCCCGCTCCCACTATGGCAACATTACCACTAGCATCAACCGTTACGGCATCACCGGTAGTGACTTCAAAGCTTAGTTCACCTGTTCCGCTGCCTCCGCTGACCATAATGTTAAATGGAGCATCACCATAGGTGATGTGGCCTGGAATACTAATCTCAAGGGAAGCTTGATTAAGTTTATTAATAACATAATTTGTTATCGCTAATTCACCTGTTGAATAATAGTTATCGGCATTTCCCTCCACATATGTCGATATAAGGTTATAAGTGCCGCCATAAAGATCATTCTTATTTATGCTAGCTATTCCCCATGAGATCTCACCCTCACGCATGATAGGAGCTGTGCCAATTTCATTCCCGTTCCCTTTAAATGAGATATGGCCCGTCTGGTCATCATAAGAAAGGCCCTCTACTTTCACCTCAAAACTAACGCTGTCAAAGGCATCGGCTTCTTCATTTGGTTCAATAGTAAAATCTGTTAAAGTTATTAGTTTCTGCCTATTTAGGTAAGCCCCACTATGAAGGCCTGCTCCAGCACCGCCAATTGTGCAGGTGATGAAATTGAAAGGCGTTTCATCTACATTCAAACCCTTTTCATTTAAGTTCAGGGTAGCACTGCCATCAACTATAAGAGTGCCGCCGTCGGTATTGTTATATCCAGAACCAATATCCTTTCCGTTCCCATAACTTGTTGCATTAACAACGGTATTCTCACCAGTTATGATTATATTTCCACCTGGGCCATGTACCGCTGCTGGCCAACCTCCGCCGCCCCCAATGCCGGCACCGCCGGAAGCGCCTCCATTGCTAGCACTTCTTGCTGTTACTGTGCCGCCACTTATGGTTATTTCGCCACCAGCTCCAGAATTATTACTACTGTTACCGCCGCCCCCAATTCCAGCACCGCCTTGCCAACTACCGGTTGCATTCACTATACCACCGCTTATAGTAATCTTTCCGCCGTTTCCTCCGGAACCGCCTCCTAAGCCACTCCCATAACCACCACTGCTTGCAATCACTTCACCGCCTGTTATGGTTATTTCGCCCCCTGAACCATTTGCACCGCCTCCAATACCAGCACCGGTACCATTAGAATGGCCTCTTGCTATCACTATACCGCCATTTATATTTATATTGCCTCCGGAACCCCGATCTCCCCCACCGATACCCGCGCACCTGCCCGAGCCCCTTGCAGATAGCCTCCCAACACTTGCATCTTCAGCTTTATCAATAACAAGTTTGACACCATTAGGCACATGTATTCCAGCACCATAATTATCAGTTTTCATGATGTCACGATCTACTATATTTTCACCGCTGATATAAAGGTTATTGCTAAAAATACCAGCACTACCAAAATCTATTCCATGAACTTCGAGGGGTGCTCTAATATTCAAATTATCAATTGTAATGGATAGTGGGCCTGTCCTACTACCTTGAACAACAATGTGGGTATCCAAGTTTTGCGACCCGCTGCCGATGATATTAACATTTGTTGCAGTATTCTCTATTGTAATTCTTCCAGTAAAACTACTACTTAACTGATAAGTTCCATTTTCTGTTATTTCAAAAGGGCTACTTGTAATTATTTGTGCAGAACTGCTAGCCATTACAAAAAATTCATTAGTGTCAATGGAACCATCACTGTATACTACCTCGGTTACGGTTGCCTGTGCCGCTGCAATAGGGCTAAATGTTAGTAATAATCCTAATATTAAGAAAATTTTTAGAGTGTAGTTTGTTCTCTTAAATTTGCCTTTCATTTTTTCCTCTCCTTAGGTTAAATAGTTTGTGTTTAGTCTAAAACCCCGGGTTTTTCTATAACCTATTTTTTTACCACTACTTTCTTATCCTTGTTGCCCCTTGTAATCTGCCTTTATAACTTCAAACAGTAAATTCTTACAAACTGAGAGATTCAATTTAATATTTCCATTATAGGTAATATAGTGCATTTATTATAGTTGGAATAAAAGATAGAGATGGTTAAGGCAACCGAAAAGAAATCTATGAAACAATATGAAAGCGCTAAGGAATTATTTTGGGAAGTACGCTTGTAAAAATGATGTTGGCTCTATAAAGATAGGGCAATAGCATTCCAAAAGCTGGTAAAATGTATGATTTTATATTATGATAAAATAAACTTCAATTAGTGACCTTAGTCACTGACTGTAGCTATTATATATTTTTTTAGAATATATTGTCAAGATAGGAGAGATATTGGTGAAGCAGAGAAAAACCAGAAAAGAAAAAACTATTGAAACAAAAAAGAAAATCTATGAAGCTGCAGACAAATTGTTTAGAAAGTACAGTTTTGACAAGGTAACAGTAGACACCATAGTAGAAACCGCAGGAGTATCTAAAGGAGCTTTCTACATTTATTTTGAATCAAAGGATGCCCTCATTGCCAATCTGATTGCAGATACTGTAAATAACGTGGACTTAGACTATATATCCTATGTGCAATCATTTCCAGTAGGTACACCGGCATCTGATATCCTTATTTCATTAGCAGGAAAAATAGCTGATGTTATTACCAACTTTATAGGCTATGACGCTATGAAGATCATATATGAAGTTCAAATAACAAAAACAGTAAATACGAATGCTTTATTAAGCTACAATAGGGATGTCTACAAATTGTTCAACGAGGTAATAACCTTAGGTGTTCAGCAGGGAGAGTTTAATAAAAAGATGCCTATTGATACCATTGCGAAACATTTTATTATTGCATTGCGGGGACTCACTTATGAATGGTGCATTAGATACCCTGATTTTGACTTAAAATTTCACGTTCTGGAACACTTCAAAATACTATTAACAGGTATTAGAAGACAAGAAAATCATTAGTTTCATATTTGAATAAGTCGCCACAATGTCTACATAATATTTACAGTTCCCATAAATCAGCGCAAAATACTCTTAAAGTCACTCTAGGTTTAGACTTGGAAATATTTAAGTGGTATAATTAAAGGGCAAGTTCTTTGGGAAAGGGGTTTTTATTAGTCATAGGTAAACCGAATACACCTACCCCTCCAGGAACCTACCATATTGTAACTAAAATTGTAAACCCTCATTTAACTGTGCTTGGAACACGCTGGATGGGGCTATCTATACCAAGATACGGAATTCATGGACCTCCTGCACCCTGGACTATTGGTACTATGGCTTCATTAGGTTGTGTAAGAATGTATAATCATATTGTTAAGGAAGTATTCCCACAGGTTCCCATGGGAACTACAGTAGAGATTATCTCAGGAAGTGGGAGCTATAATCCCAATCCAGGGCCAACATCCTCACCTGGATCTCAACCTCAAGCCCCATCTCAAGGAACGCAGGGACAAAGATATATAGTACAAAAAGGAGATACCCTGTGGAGGCTCTCCCCAAGATTTGGAGTTTCTCTAGATGCACCAATTAAAGCAAATAACCTAAGCAATCCAAATGCCCTTCAAATAGGGCAGGAGTTGATAATTCCAAAACAGAAAAGCTAAAAATACAACCAAGCAGTTCCTTGTGAGGAATGCTTGGTTGTTTTTCTAAATCGCATCCTTTTATCCAAATTATTTTTATATGGGTTAAGACCCCAACTTCTATAAGTGGGCTCTAAATCAGGTGGAGTAGAGTCGGTCGATATTTCGATTTTATTGTCCCACCTGACAAAGTCGTCGTCTCTAACTGAACGCTGGAAAAAGGCATTGTCGCAAGCAGGCCAAAACGGACGATATGCAGCCTGCTTGAAAAATTATGTATGATACTGTTGCCGTTTTCAAGCTGTACCTCCAGCTGGTAGTCATCTTTAGGTTATTACAGTTTTTATCTGAATCATTATGCATTACCTCCATAAAAAAAGATTCACTATTTCTAAATGATATAGTGAATCTTTTTGGCCGAATGCTACCCGGTGGATAGTATTTTAAAACTTTTTATTGATTGAGGTCAGTAAAATGCTGCTGCAAAAATGTCCTGTTGTTGATGGAAAGCTTTGCATAGATGGACTTTAGCGTCTTTCGCCTTCCATATTATGTAATATTTGCAGTTGTTTTACAATTCTTGATATTCATAATGTATGCTATTTTTTATACTCCTTCACAAAAATCTGCTCATGATATTCTAAATTCCTCTTGTAATCTAACTCTACAAAATCTGTTGGCTTCACTTCTTCCGGCTTCTTCTCAAAATAATCCAATCCAGCTACTTTAAGCATACAATAAACAAACTGAGAGCAAAACATGATATTTTCCCGGTGTGAATAAGGCACAAAAAGGCCCAGTATATTATACGAGCTACCCTTTTGGTTGATTTTTCTGATTTCATCAAGGACTTTTTGCTTTTTTTCTTTGTCCGCTTTAATCCTATAAATGATGATATTGGCATCATCTTTCTTGTTAAAGAACTCAATCATCTCCTGGTTCAAACCCGGCGCATAAATATTTTCTCCTCCGTTGTAGCTAACGATCGTCTCAAGCTTTTCATCAAATGCAATTGAAGCATGGGCATATTCCTTTTTTGTCACCTTTCGGATAAGTTCTCCTGCAGCGCTTCCTGTACTGGATAAGATGATATAAAGATACCCATTGTTCAATGAATTTCCGGCAATCTCAAAATATTTTTCATTTAAAGAATTTTTATTAATATAATTTAGAGTATTATGACGGGACATATCAGATGCTAACGAAATCACGTCTTTGACCGTATTTCGGTCTGTCAGTATCTTATAAATTGGCCTTTTAACCTCATTAGCCAACCCGCTTGAAATCATTTCAGCAGCTTTTTTCACATCATGAAAGCTAAAGCTCTGCTTATCAGAATAGCCTTCCTCCCGGTTATTTCTGGTTATTACTTTAATTTTTTTTGAAGATACCGAAACCTTTACTGGAAAATCAAATCCTATCTCACCGTCCATATCAGTTCCAACATTATCATTGCAATCTATCATCATTTCTGCAGTCTGAAAATAATCAACATATGGACTCTCTGCATGTTCCCCGTTTACAACTTTTATAATGAGTGGAACCAGCTCTACTTTGGGGCATTTTCTAAAAATATAGACATCAAGTAGTCCATCACTTAACGATGCAAATGGCGCTATCTTCTTAAATCCACCTGCTGATTTGCCGTTCATAATCAGTATAAAATAAATGTCATCGTCAATGTTAGCTTCTTGGCTTCTAATACTTATCTTTACAGGCTTCAAGTGGGATAGTTCTTCTGCACCCCTTAAATAATATGCAAGCACCCCAATACTATTTTTTACTTTTTTATCTGTCTTTTGACTGACATCAATAAGAGATCCTAGGCTTGCAACATTCAAAAAATAGTGACCGTCTGCAACTCCAATGTCACAATAAGTAAAATTATCTCTAAGCAAAATTTCTGTCATTTCTTCGATTGTATCAGGGAAATTAAAGTAACGAGCAAAATCATTTGCTGTCCCCACAGGATATATTCCAACCGGAACTTCACATTCTAAGCGAAGAAGTAAATTGATAACCTGATGAATGGTTCCATCTCCCCCAGCAATCAATATCCTATTAAAGCTGTTTATATCAAAACTTAAGAGCATCTTCTCCAAAGCTTCCTTAGAGCTGATTCTATATGGTACTAAATAAAAGCCTCTATTTTGAGCAGCTTGCATAATACTATCAAAATTATTAATAAAGTTTCCATTACCTGAAGCAGGATTATAAATAAGTAAAATCTTCATTTCTTACTCCTTTAATATTTGTTTGAGGTACCTTCTCATTGCTTTATATTTCACAAAAACTCTAGCTATCTGTTTGCATAATCTAGTTGTTTTTTAAGGTATTCCAAAACTATATATTTGGACAATTTCTCCAAAAGGATTTACATTTCCTGCCCATTATAAAAATTACTTTAAGTGTTAATAACTCCGTACCAATCTTTAGGACAGCCTATACTAAAACACCTACGTCAGGATAATTGTAAACTATAATATCGCTGGATACCAGGCAAGAAGTATAAAAAGCTTAAGTTTGGGGAAAGTTTTAGCTAGATTAGAAAAGGAGGTGAATGTACGTGACTACGATAACTGCCTTATTAATAAAGTTTTTAATGACCCTTGTTTTTGGATGGCTTACTTTTGGTTTAATGGATGGTAACCTTTTAAGTTGGGTACTTTTTGTAGGGGTAATTGGGACTGTCTTAAACTACCTCGCTGGGGATTTAGTGGTACTTCCTAAGTTCGGTAATATTGTTGCATCTGTTGGTGATGGAGTGATGGGCGCATTAGTAGCATATATTATCAGTTTACTTATTCCAGCTTTTGTGGTTAGCCTAACAAGTCTAGTGATTTTTGCAATTCTTATTGCCGCTGGAGAATTTTTCTTCCATCAATTCCTCATAAAATCAGATAAAGTGGCCCCATAGAGCAATATTTCATCATGAAAAATGACCCTCAAATATTAAATGTCTCACTTTACTGAAGGACATTTTAATAAAGAGGGTCTTTTTTATGTCAAGCCTGTGTATTTAATACCCATTGTGAATCTTGAATGGCCTGGGAAATTTGTTCCTCAGGATGATTATAAGGCTGGTACCACCCTTTTTTTATAGCCAATGCTGTCAAACCTTCATGTGCCAGCACACTTTGGGTCAAATACTCGGAATGTAAACGCCGTACCTCTGGTGTACATGATTCTAGAGTAGCCCCTAGATATCCCGTTGATAGCCCTTTGAGCCCCATTAAGGCATCATTAACAATTACCTTATCACTAAGTTTTAACTCACCATTATTTTTAACTTTATCAAATAAAGACATGTTAGTTCACCTCCATTGAAACAATATCATTTTCATTAATAAATTGCTGTATTCCTTTGATTCTAGCTTCTGACGCTTCGATTCCAGACGTAGACAAAGTTTTTAATTCTTCATCCTCGATTAAAGTGCTAATTGCCTTAGCCTTCGCTAGAGATATAGACTCCATTTGTAATAATTCACGAAACTGCAACTTTTCACCGGTAGTAATTTTCCTCATACAAATCCTCCTTCATAGTTTAATAAAATAATACATTATTAGTATGTATTTTTAGCCTTCTTTTAATCCACGTTAGTTATTTTTGTGCTTATTTTATCCAAAATATTTTATGGGTTAAGACCCCCCACTTCTATAAGTGGGCTCTAAATCAGGTGGAGTAGAGTCTCCATCTGATTCCCCGATGTTCAGCTTTGGCTGCGAGTTCACTTTTAGTCCAAAATAGCTGACTTGGCTCCCACTTATTTGATAAAATATTGGGGCTTGAATAAGCGGGTATCCACATCCACCAAATCAGAATAATAAACAAAGCAGTTAGGAGCATTCTGTGCCAGCTGCAGAGTGGAATTGTCAACCAAAAACAGATTATGGTTATAACTCTCATCGGTGTTACGGAAGCGTCCTGAGCGCGTTTGAATGATACCCCCAATTTCAAGGTGCTGAATTGTTTCAACAACTTCACCATGCAGTCCCTGATGGGTAGGAATATATACGTTTGGTTCCTCTACTCTTGGCTTTCCTTAGAAATCGGCTCCTCAACTACTTTCTTTTCTATTTCGCTCCATCTGCTTTTATAAAACCAATGTCATCCACCATCAATTTGCCCGGTCCATCTGTAAAGGATACTGTTATTTTTTCAATTTCTTGTAATTGAAGATCTGGTTTCAATTCTTTAAAGGCTTCCAAAGGTATTTCATACGTTTGAAATACCGCCTCAGTCGATTCACTATATTTTCCTTTTTTTAAGATGTCCTCTAAATAGCGGTTTCTTGTATATTGAGTGTGAATAGAAGGCATAATTTCCCTAAACCTTTCGAGAGGAACCTTCGCTGTTTTCCCATTCCTCGTTTCTAACGTCACATCTAATTTTGGGACAGTCGTGGCATCATCCTCATCATCTTCCATATTGGCCATTGAGAAATAAAAACTTTCAAAAGGACCTACTAAATGTTCCTCTCCATAATCCTCTGGAATAAATAATGAGTAAGTTCCAGTATCCTCCCATTCGAACACCATTCCTTGCTTTTGTTTTTTATTTCCGGCTCGATTGACTTCTGATTGAATTTCCCAAACATCAAAACCAATCCCTTCAGCTGTAATTCCTTCGGAAAATTTTGTTCTATTAGTCGTTTTGTTAAAGTTCACTAAGGGGTGAAATCCACTATTTTCGAACCTTGTCACATATTGTGTATTCGGTAGCCATTCATTTCCATAACGCACATCACGAAACAATGGCATATACTGATCATTACCACCTAAGGTACTTTCAATAAAAGCAGAAATATACACTTTCGCCACTTCCCTTTGGTCAGTAGCATCCATAATTTGACTGTATTTAAGAAACAATCCGCCTGGAAGCTTCTGATCCATTCTGCCCCAATCTTCATTAAATTGGCTATGATTCGCCTCAGCAATATAAACACCTGCTTTAAAATGGTCAGCACCATTTCCTATCGATGTTCTGGAAAATTGGCGGTCACCGTGGTAATTATGGACATCCCCATCACGGGCTCCATGTAGAGTCAAATAAGACACGCTATTTAATTCAGCCCTCCTACCATCTACTTGCCGATCTGTAGGAGCAATTCCAATCACAGCCTGGATTTCAATGTCCTCCATTCCACCTATGGAAGGGATATCATCAAACCATTTCTGATAATCGCCCACCATGGCTGCTGCTTGCCCACCACGGGAATGACCCATAACTGCTACACGATGCATATCTACTTTTTGATAAAACGGTGTTTCTGGCATTTCCTTGTACTTATTTATTTGTAATAGATGTTGTATCAAGATCCATGCTCGCAACTTCATATCCTCTTTGGGAATCCCGGTCCAACTTGAATAGTTTAGAAAATTTTGATCTACAGATACAGCAATATAGCCTCTACTTGCTAATAGCTCGCCTAAATACTCATATCCAGCATCAGAGAAGTCTTCCATAACATGGTTTCCGTGAACCATCAAAACGAGAGGAAACCGTTTTTCACCTTCAGGCATCCAGACTCGACCATTAACTGGCAGTTCCTTTTCATCAAATCCCCAGAAAAATTTTCTGAAACTATGCCACTCCTTTATGTAATCTGAACCATCAACAGAGTTAGATAATACATCTGCATGATTGCCGAATTCTTGACGTTGTTTGTCTGATCCATTTCCATATGTAAAATTTTGAATCGAGTAGTCCCCTAGTTCAGCAGGATTTTCAACAGCCAACGGGGTAATGTAGTCATTTTCTTTAAAGGATCTCTCTACTTGATCATTCCCAATCGATGGAGACCAAATCAATACAAATAATATGAAAAACGCAGGAAAAATAGATCCTACTACTTTTTTAATCGGAGTCATCCGGTTTGATCGATAGATCGTTAATATAATCCCCAGGCAAAGGCCAGATACTAAATAAACGGCTGTAATTAGCCAAGAAAACAAAGATCCTAAGTTTGCTTCTGATAAAATAAAATAAGTGAGAAAAACTGTATAAAATAAACTCCCTATAAACAACCGCGGTAGAGGAATATACAATAACGAAAGTAGAAAACCAATCATAGCGGTTGTTAATAGGAACAAAACTGAATTAACGAACAAAAATATGAAAAGATCTAGATATACACCAAATCCTGTAGGTGCAGCCAAACTAGCGATGCTAGCTGCGATGAACGTCATTAACCATAACGAAAGCATCATCATTTTTAATTGCGCATCATTCACTGGTGTTTTATCCATTCGGTTTTTTAACCAAGAAAATACCATCCTTAATTTAATTAATAAAACACTTGAACTTTCCATTAAATTTGATACTCCCCACTTATTCACTAACATTTTCTCTATTAGATAAAACAAAACTTGGCTTCCGCCAAGTCCTTAGACGCGGGTGGAAGCCTTAGTCTTTGTGAATACTATCTACCTTGTTTGAACTTATACTTTCTGATAGTATAACAAAAAACAAGCGCCGAAGGACACACCTGTTTTTTAGTCAGTATTGATATTATTCTATATTTAATCCCGTTTTCCTGTTAGATTAATATTATAAACAAATAGTTTATGCATTGCTCTAGTCATTGCAACATATAGCAGTTAACTTGATTTTTACCATAGCTAATCCCTGCTCAAATAGCCAAGGAGGTCTTTCATTTTCTAAATAGTTATAAACGCTCACCATTTTTTAGTTTTTCAATATATTCATCTAAATCATCTCTTTTCACACGCCAATGCCGGCCAATTTTAAAGGCTTTCATTTTACCTTCATTGACCAATTTATATGTTGTTACCTCACTAATTTGAAGATACTTAGCCACTTGTGTAATAGTCATTATATCTTTCTCCATTTGGATTAAACCCCTTTCCTAGTTGTTTCAAGTTATATTATAGCATATTTAATTTATTTTAAAAGGGTAATTTTTGTCCTAGTTTTGCTCAGTTATAAATGAATACTTTGAATAACCAATTGTTATTCTTAAATATTGTACAACCTATTTATATTGTGCTATATTATTATGGTGTATATTAAGAATTCCATATCCATTATGTATGTAAAAAGCTTATTCCTGTTTGTAACTACATGATTTCATTATAGAAAGGGTAATACCCATGACTACTACAAGGCACGACCTAAAAACCAAAGTAAAAAACAGACGTACTTTCGCTATTATATCTCACCCTGATGCTGGTAAAACCACATTGACAGAAAAGATGCTTCTTTTTGGTGGAGCCATCAGGTTAGCTGGCACAGTAAAAGGAAGAAAGGCTAAAAAGTTTGCTACCTCAGACTGGATGGAAATAGAAAAACAACGAGGCATCTCAGTTACTTCTAGTGTAATGCAGTTTTCTTATAAAGAGCATGATATTAATATCTTAGATACACCTGGACATCAGGACTTTAGTGAAGACACATATCGTACTCTTACAGCAGCAGATAGCGCAGTTATGCTAATAGATGTAGCTAAAGGAGTGGAAGCACAAACAGTAAAACTTTTTCAGGTTTGTCGTATGCAAAACATCCCTGTCTTTACCTTTATTAATAAAATGGATCGATATGGCAAGGACCCTCTAGAATTACTAGAGGAGTTAGAACAAGTATTAGGCATTCGTTCATGTCCACTTAATTGGCCTATTGGAATGGGCTCTGATTTTGTAGGTATTTTTGATAGGCAAAATAATAGATTGGAACTTTTTGATGGTGATAATAAGAGCAAAATCATCCAACTTGGCGATAATGGAATTACTGACCCAGTCGTTAAGGATTTATTAAGCGAGGCGCATTACAAACAGCTTAATGATGACATTGAGCTATTAGATATTGCTGGTGATCCATTTGATTTGGAAAAGATAAACCAAGGTAAACTTAGTCCTGTCTTTTTCGGTAGTGCTTTGACTAACTTTGGTGTACAAACCTTTTTAGATGAATTTCTAGAACTTGCTCCAGCTCCTGGACCAAGAAAAAGCAATGTGGGATTAATAGATCCAATAGAAAATGAATTTTCTGGGTTTATCTTTAAAATCCAGGCGAATATGAATCCTGCCCACCGGGATAGGCTTGCCTTTTTACGAATTTGTTCAGGGGTGTTTGAACGAAATATGACTGTTAATCATATTCGTTTAGGGAAGAAAATTAAGCTAGCTCAACCTCAGCAATTTTTAGCCCAGGAACGTCATATTATAGAAGAGGCATATCCTGGGGATATTATTGGTATCTTTGACCCGGGAATTTTCTTAATTGGAGATACCCTCACAGCAAATGGCTCGTTTGAATTTGAAAAGCTGCCCCAATTTACTCCTGAGCATTTTGCCAAGGTAACTACCAAAGATGCCATGAAGCATAAGCAATTTTATAAAGGAATGTACCAGTTATCTGAAGAAGGAGCTGTACAAATCTATAGAACTTTTTTGCAGGGGACGGAAAATATAGTTTTAGGGGTTGTAGGTGAACTCCAGTTCGAAGTATTTCAACACAGGCTTAAAGGGGAATATGGTGTAGAGCTAGTTATAGAAAGATTGCCCTACCAGTTTGCACGTTGGTTAAAAAGCGAGGAAAAGATAGACCCATTGAAGCTAAAGAGTTTTAATAGTCTCTTTGTAAAAGACCAGGATAAAAACTTGGTAGCCTTATTTGAAAGTGATTTCCATTTGGAATGGATGATGGAAAAAAACCCTAAGGTACATTTTCTAACTATTAATAGAGAAGATGTTAGTAATGATGTAACGTATATTAGAGGTTAGAGCTACTTAGTTATGTTTTAGGGTTGATCCTAATGATAATCCTTTTAATTCTATTTTGTTCAACTTCATCTATAGTAAATAATACATCTGAAAACTCCAGCGTTTCACCTTTTGATGGAATATACCCAAACAAATGAAAAATTAGGCCACCAATAGTATCATGTTCTTCTTGCGGTAGGTCTATATTCATAAGTTGGTTGATTTCGTCTAAGGATACCTTTGAGTCTACAATATATTCTCCTTTTTGTGTTTCCTCTATTAATAGTAGTAAATCATCATATTCATCGCCTATTGGTCCAATTATGGTTTCGATAAGATCTTCTAAGAATGCCAACCCAGCTGTGCCACCATATTCATCTAAAACAATGGCAATGTGGATCCTCTCTCTTCGAAGTTCTTTTAGTAATTTGCTAATTTTTTTTGTTTCTGGCACAAAGAAAGGCTGGCGCATAATATCCTTTATGTTACCAGTTTCGAAGTTATAAACGTATTTAATTAAATCCTTAGAATAGAGGACACCTATGATATTATCTAAGCTATCCTTGTAAACCGGTACCCTAGAGTGGTCGGTTTCAACAATAGTATCCCAAGCTTCTTTTAAGCTTGCTTTGATTGGTATTCCAATAATATCGACTCGCGGAATCATCACTTCTCGAACAACAGTATCATTAAGATCAAAAATACTCGTAATCATTTCTTCTTCTGCCGGTTCTATTGAACCTTGGTTCTTGCCTAAGTTCACAAGTGTCATTATTTCTTCTTCAGTAATTGTAATTCCATTACTCTCGGATTTAACTCTTAAAACTTTTAAAAGAATACTTGTAATTATGCCAAGCAACTTAACAACAGGGTAAAAAATTATTTGGGCAATATTAATTGCCGGCGCAATTTTTAGTGCAAATTTCTCATTATTGGTAGCAGCATAGGTCTTAGGAGTTACTTCACTAAAAATCAATATAAAGACTGTTAATATACCTATAGCTATCCCAACTCCCGCCTGGCCAAAAAGACGTAATGAGATAGAAGTAGCTAATGCAGAGGCTCCTATATTAACAAGGTTATTACCCACCAAGATAGTTGATAATAACTTATTTGGATTGGATAGTAGTTTATCAACTAAATAAGCATTTTTAGTTCCTTTTTCAACTAAATGGTGCACTCTTAATTGGTTTAATGACATAAGAGCAGTTTCAGAACCGGAGAAAAAAGACGACATCAACAATAGACTTAAAAGCAAAATCCACTCCCATGGGGCAATCATTTAGTTGTATCCTCCTAACCAATGGTTAATACTTTCTCTCTTTAGTATTGACATATAGCATTAAAAATAAATAGAAACCCCCTGTCATAGTCGCCGCTTAAGTCAATTTTAATTATTTCTACTGTCAGCTTGACAGGGTGCTGTTCACCTTTAGATTTATCCAAAATATTTTATATGGGTTAAGACCCCAACTTCTTTATAAGGAAAGGGGACACACCTGTGAGTAGAACCAGGAATGTCCCCAATTTGGCTATATCAGGTGGAGTAGAGTCTCCATCTGATTCCCCGATGTTCAGCTTTGACTGAACGAGTTCACTAGCATCTATTTGTTTTTTATCTATGGCCTACATTGATTAAACAATCCTATTAAAGCTATACGATCTAATGAAGGTCTTATAAATGGCGGTGCGAGTTCAGCAGTTACGACAATATCTCTAAATGGAGCTATTGGTTCCCCAGGGCCAAAAACAAAGGCACCAACCCAAACTCCCGGTTCAATTACTACAGGACCAGTTTGAAGCAACTGTACTGGAATAGTTTGGCCGCTAAGGGTATCACGGATCCATGCAACGTAGGTCTCACCACCTAATGTTTGTGGATCAGGAAGCCCGATAGCAGCTATCAGCACATTGCCTCCTCTTGTTGGCGATTGAAACACTAGAGCAACACCCCGTGCCTCGGCTTCAGCACCAATGGGTACATTGGCAGTTCTAAATAATATCATGCAACATTCAAATAACCCTATTCCCCCTGTTTCCAAGCCATCACCTACTTATATTTTCTTCTTATATATTATGCTTGGCAGAATATAGTGTTACTGAAAAGATTTATTTATCTTTAGCTGAACGAGTTCACTATGAATGCGAAATATAAGTAAATGTTTAGGTGTAAATTTTGGGACTAAGGTATTTATTGAATTATTCCAAGAATACCAAGGATCATTGCAATACCTAAAAATCCTGCAAGAATTAGATTAAACCAGTATCTAATTCTGTCACCTCTTTTTCGATAAAATCTAGAAGCTAACAAGGAAGCCAAAATGGCAATTACTAACCCTGAATATATAAATGGGCCCTTGATATTTTCCTGTAGTGGTATATATTCTAGGAATAGTCTTAACAATAAAAAATATGCGATCATTAATGAACTGGGTATATCCCTAAGCTTCTTCGCTTTATAGTTTAACCCTGCATTTACGATTAGCGCTCCAATAAATACTGCTGTTAAAATATCAATTATAAAAATGCTATCACACTCCAAATAAATTAATTTTTTACTCTTTTGTCTTTATTTTCATTGAGTTGGTTAGATTGACTAGGAAAAACTATAAGTATTATGACAGAAAATATTAACACTAGTCAAATTACTGTTTTTAAAATTGCTGCTGCATATATAGGTACAATAGTGGGGGCAGGTTTTGCCTCAGGACAGGAGGTACTGCAGTTTTTTGGTCTCTTTGGTATATTTGGATTGTCTGGAGTTTTACTTACAACAATTTTATTTAGTGTTTATGGTTATACAATTATGAAGGTTGCCAAGAATATAAAGGCACAATCCCACTTGCCGGTAATTAAGAAGGTAAGTGGGGCCAAAATAGGTTATTTAATCGATCTAGTTATAACAGCTTTTTTATATGGAGCAGTAGTTACCATGGCAGCTGGAATGGGTGCTATCTTTACCCAGGAATTTGGTCTAGCTAGTACCTTTGGTAGTTCAGCTCTATTACTGTTTACCATGGTTACAGTTCTATTTGGCATTAGAGGAGTATTGTCCACATTAAGTGTACTAGTTCCCATCCTAATGCTAGCAGTCTTTACAATAAGTATAACAAGCCTTTATAATAATTGGGGTATTTTCATTGCTAATTTAACCTGGACATTGCCAGCAGAAGCTCCTGTCCCAGTATGGTTCTTATCAGCTATAGTATACACATCCTATAATATTGTAATAGCTGTTGCAGTTTTAGCCCCACTAGGTGGGCTGGCAGATCATAAACAATTGAAATCCGCGTCAATATTGTCAGGGATTGGACTGGGCCTTGGTGCTGGAATTATCACCATGGCTATTCTTGCAAACATACCTCAGGTCTTAAATGTAGAAGTTCCAATGCTATTGATTGCCGGACAGGTTTCACCAGTCTTTAGAATAATATATACCTTAGCACTTTTAGCTGGGGTATATACTACTGCTGTTGCATGTTTATATGGTTTTGCAGCAAGAATTACAAATCCGGAGGATAAAGGATTTCGAACTATAGTAATAGGTGCTAGTATTATGGCATTTTTTTTGTCAAGGCTTGGCTTCTCGTCTTTGGTGGGCATACTTTTCCCAGCTGTAGGGTATGCAGGACTGTTGTTAATAGGATCTCTGACTTATGTGTTAGTTAAAGATTTTAAAGTTGACATCAAGGAAAAATTTTATTTCTGGCGTCTACCCGGTGTTGGATACAAAAAATTATTTTTAGGTAATGAAAAACACAATAGCGAAAATAAGAAAGATGGTCAAGAAGAACAAAAATAAAAAGCACCTAGTTTTCAAAAAGCTAGGGCGCTCTAAAAATCGCTTTCAAAATTGTCTAAAATTTGCTTTTTAATAAACTACAGTTGTACAACCATTTTGACCATCAGAAAGTGTCTGCACATAGAATGTGTTTAGTGATTGGCCATCAGAGTCCACTAAAGAAACATGGCCGCTCACTTTACTACCCTTCATATCTCTTTTGAGTTTACCTACCTGATATTTTAAAACATTAACTATTTCATCTTGTTCGGTATTGGACAGAGCATCCCATGATTGTGTATCAAAGGTTATTATTAAATCATTTTCTTTATTAAAATATGCGTTTGTTGCTAAACCCTTTAATACATCTTTAAGCATATTTTCATAAGCATTTTTTTTATCAACAATCTTTGTAACGGACTGTTGTTCATCAAGCTCGTTTTCAATAGCTTGTTTTTTTTGAATTGGTACTTTTGCTTTAGGTGGCTTTTTAACAGACTTTTGTTTTTCTTTTACTACAGGTGGTATGATAACTGTTTTATTTTCAACAGGTTCAACCTTTTCAACTACTGTCTTTTTTATTGCACTTTTTTCTTCTTCCTCTTGCTTTTCTTTTTGCTCTTGCTCTTGCTTTTGTTCTTGCTCTTGCTTTTGTTCTTGCTTTTGTTCTTGCTTTTGCTTTTGCTCAGCATCTGCTTCCTCAAGCTTTATGTATGATGACATTTCATTATACTTATCCTGAGATTTTTTTAAAAGTTCTTCTACTTCTTTGGTTAACTCACTAGTATTAGCCAGTTTTAATGCTTCTTTAGATATATCCATAATATCTTTAAACTCTTCATTTTCATATTTGCTTTTAAGCAATAAAAAAGCTAGTGCAATAATGTAACTCAACGCGTGACACTCTCCTTAGGGGTACTACTATGACACAATTTTCCTAAGTGGCACTAAATACTTAGCTAACTCACAGTTACTTATGATGGCCCCTTGCCTAATAATTAAATATTCTTGTTAATTTTTCTACATCCTTCATTCAAATTCTACTAAATTTCGACAAATTGCAACATCTAAGTATTCTTCTTCATATACCATAAACAGGATTCTTTATTCAGGTGGAGTTTCCCAGGATTAGTTCAACTAGAGTTCAGGGAAAAGTACCTGAACTAAGTTTCACTGAATGACTCCATCTGAATATTAGAAACCGTTATCCAGGGGCTTAGTAGCACTTATCTCCCACCTAAAGAGGTGGGAGTCTTAGTGGTAGTTAGCCATCGGGTAAATATAACTAGCCCATAATCTGGGCTAGTTAATATTATATTTAGGAGCTTTCTTAACTTTAAGATAATAAATGATTAACCCAAGAATGATTAACCCTATACTAATCACTTGGGCTACCCTTAGAGGCCCTAGCATTAAGCTGTCTGTTCTAAAAGATTCTATAATTACCCTTCCTGCAGAGTAAAATACTAAATAGCTTATAAATAATTCTCCTTGTTTTACATTAGGTTGATATCTCCTATAAATTAAATATGCAAAAACACCAACATTCCATATGAATTCATATAAAAAGGTTGGATGCCTATATGCACCATCTATAAACATTGCCCATGGTAAATCAGTAGGATAACCGTAAGCTTCTTGGTTAAAAAAATTGCCCCACCGACCAATAGCTTGGCCTAAGATAAGACTAGGAGCCATTATATCAGCCATCTTCCAAAAGTTAAGATTGTATTTTCTAACAACCAGATAGCCCGCCAGGACCCCACCTATTATACCTCCATGTATTGCCAAACCTCCATGCCATACTGCTAGAATCTCATTCGGGTGAAATTGAAAATACTCACTCCATCGAAAAATCACATAGTAAAGTCTTGCTCCAATAAAAGCTGCTGGCAAAGCAAAGATGGCAATTGTAAGTATATGATCAGGATCAATTCTTTGCCGTATACTCTCTTTATATGCTAATAAAATCCCTAGTGCAACACCTGTACTTATTAAAATTCCGTACCATCTAACTGATAACGGACCTATTTCAAAGGCTATTGGATCCATAAAACCACAACCCCTTTCTAAACAGTCTCTTTGTATTAATTAGTATTGGCTAAAAATAAAAAAACAATATGTGGTTATTCACATATTTGGGTTCTATATTTCGTTTCCCAGCTTTTATCTTAACTCCTTTAATATAAAAAAGGAGACAAATACCCTACAACATTAAAATGTAAAAGTTAGCTCCATAATATTGAAAATAATTAAAAGCCTCGCATTACTTTTACAACTAACTTGTCCAATTCACAGCTCTTATTATAAACTTCCATATCGAGAAGATCTTGTTTTTTGTCAACTAGTTTGTCTAGTTCCTTTTTCTTATTCTCCAATTCAACTTTTAAATCTCCCACTATTGGGATTCACCCCCCTCTCATAAATTATTATTTTTATTCGACAAAAATATTGCGTATTCCTTTATTTTTTGCTTAATTTTTTCTTTTTTTTTAAAATTATTTTCCTGATTACCCATATTTATACATAATTCCAAATCCTCCACGTGGATTCTTCCATTCTATATTATCATGGGCACATCCATACCTACAAGTACCACATTCAACACATCCTTCATAGGCTGTCTCTATTATCTTCTCTTTAGGATTCCAACTATAAACCTTTGCAGGACAAATAAATGTACATGGTTTTCCTTCACATTCCAAACACTTATCTCTATTTATTACTTTTAAATGACTTTCCTTATCAGGTTGATATCTATTTAAAAATAGTTTATCTTCTAAAGATTTCATCCCATAACCCTCCATCCTCGATACATATCTTTTATTAGCTTAAACTTTGACCTTTGTGCAGTAATGTCTTTAAGGATTTTATTTTGTTTTTCTTTTTTAGGTATACTATCTATCGTTGTAAATTCATGGGCTGCTTTGTTAATCATTTGGGGATATAGAGAGAAAAAATGATCATGTGTTTCAAAAAGTTCTGATGCATTTTGATACTTTTGTAAATCTTTTAATATGAAGCTGTTCTCAAGGGTTTTTTCGTAATGAGATAAGGCTCTTTCATCAAACTCACCCATTTTATGAGCATCTATAATAGTTTCTGCTGCCATTTTTCCTGACAACATCGCCATATTAGATCCTTCCCGATGGATGCCATTTACAAACTGGGCGGCATCACCCACAACTAATAACCCATCTCTATATAGCTTAGGTATAGAATGATATCCTCCTTCTGGTATCATGTGTCCTAAATACTCCTTTGTTTCTCCACCTTCTAAAAGGGGTCTAACCATAGGATGATTCTTAAGATGCTCGAGTAGCTCATTCGGATTTATTTCTTTCCTAACCATTTGTGAAAGAAGTGCACCTACACCTACAGATATAGAGTCAGTATTAGTATAGATAAAACCTGTTCCCACCATTCCTTTTGTGGAATCCCCAACTAGTTCAATTGTTACCCCCTGACCTTGTTCCAGGTTAAACCTGTCCTCAATTTTTTCTTTAGGTAAACCAATTACCTCTTTGACCGCTACTGCTAATTCTGTTGTCTTTAATCCATCCTTTTTTAAACCTGCTTTTTGCGTGAGGATTGAATTTACACCTTCAGCTAAAACCACTACATTTCCATAGACATCACCATCTGGTCTCCCTGTTCTAACACCTACGACCCTGTCATTTTCAATTAATAAATCCTCCACCACAGTTTCCGTTATCAATAGAACTCCTGCTTCCACAGCTTGTGTAGCCAGCCATCTATCAAACCTAGCTCGTAGTACTGTAAAAGCATTATATGGTTCAGCGCCATACCTACTAGCTTTATAGCCTAGTGTAACAGCAGAATCTTCATCTAAGATCCACATTCTTTGTTCTATTATATGTCTCTCCAAAGGGGCAACTTTATAAAACTCAGGAACTATTTGTTCAGTTGGATGTCTGTATAAGACACCTCCCATAACATTTTTTGACCCTGGAAAATCTCCTCTTTCTATTAGGATAGTGTTAAGTCCTGCTTTAGTAGTAGTTAAAGCTGTGGAAATACCTGCAGGGCCGGCTCCCACCACAATTACATCAAATTTTTCTGTCACCTCAAGCCCTCCTCATTAAGACGTTTTTTGAACTCCCCAGTTAATGCAGGTACTACTGTAGCATAATCTCCTACTATACCAAATGTAGCAAATTTAAAAATTGGTGCATCAGGATCATTATTGATAGCTACAATCACATCTGATGTCTGCATCCCCACCAAGTGCTGAATTGCCCCTGAAATACCAACCGCAAAATATACTTTTGGTCTTACGGTAACCCCTGTTTGTCCAACTTGATAAGTATGTTCGAACCAACCCGCTTCTACTGCTGCCCTTGAAGCAGCAACAGTTCCTCCTAAAACTTCTGATAATTCCTCTATTACTTTTAAGTTGGTCTTAGAGCCTATCCCTCTTCCTGCAGCTACTATTATTTCTGCTTTATCTAAATAAACTGCGGAACCTTTCTCTTCTATTACTTCTATTATTCTTGTCAAGATTTCCTCTTGTTTTAAATCCATATCTTCACGAATTATTTCCCCTGTACGCCCATCCTGCCTCTCTGGCATACTCATGACCCTAGGTCTTACTGTTGCCATTTGTGGGCGACGATGCCTGCAAACAATTGTAGCCATAATGTTTCCCCCAAAGGCAGGTCTGGTTTGCATAAGATACCTTGAACTTTCATCCACAGTAAGTTCAGTGCAATCTGCAGTAAGACCAGTTTGCAGTTGAGTTGCTACAGCCCCTGCTATATCTCTTCCTAATGAGGTGGCTCCAAAGAGAAAAATTTCTGGTTTATATTTTTTGCATAGATTTACTAATACCTTGGTATAAGGTTCTGTGACATAATTCTTTAGTAAAGGATTTTCTACCAAGTAAACTTTATCAGCCCCATAAGAAAAAGCTTCCCCAGCCAAGGATGCAACCTTATCCCCAATTAATACCCCTACTAATTCAGTATCTATTTGCTTTGCAAGCCTTGCACCTTCACCGAGTAATTCCCAGGAAACTGGAGCGGGCTTTCCGTCCATTTGCTCAATAAATATCCAGATACCGTTGTATTCCTTAAGCTCTTTTTTAATTTCCTTTGCTGCAGCTTCATTGTCTTCAACTGATTTAATCTCTTTTTTAGTCATTTCCTTGGGAGGCTCATCTAATGCTAAGGCATCAGCTGGGCAAATTTCTACACAGTCACCACAATTAGTACATTTATCTGGGTCTACAACAGCCACATCACCCTTAACTTCGAGAGCTTCAAAGGGGCAAGCTTGAACGCATAATCCACATGCAATACAATTTTTTTCAATTACCCTTACAGTCATTTAAACCACTTCCCTATTTATTAGCAATTATTTTAGTGCTCAATAACTTTTGTACAAGTACTTTAGCAGCTTCGTTTGGATTATCCTGTCCACCTGGGATGATTTCACCTTCACTTCTTTGTGGTGGTGCAAATATTTTGCTTACCGATGTTGGCGAACCCTTCAAACCAATCTGTTGTAAATCTAAACCTAACTCTTTCTGAGTCCATAATTTAGGTTTATAGCGAGCGGATTTTATTAAATCTGGTAGACTTGAATACCTAATTTCATTAATATCCCTAACAACTGTTAATAATGCTGGAAACCTACATGCCACACGTACTTTTTTATCTTCTAACTTACGATGTACAATAATTTCCTTAGACTCTAAATCTACCTCTTCAATTTCCATAACGTAGGTTAATTGAGGAATATTAAGCCGCACAGCTATTCCTGGCCCTACCTGAGCGGTGTCTCCGTCTATTGCCTGCTTACCACATAAAACCAGGTCAACTGGCTCCTTATCTGAGACTCTCTGTATTCCTTGGGCTAATATATAACTAGTTGCCAGAGTATCTGAACCAGCAAAATTTCTGTCACTTAATAATATTCCTTCATCTGCACCAATTGCTATACTTCGCCGCATTACTTCTTCAGCTTGGGGTGGTCCCATTGATATGACAGTAACTTTACCACCATACTTTTCCTTTAAGCTAACTGCGGCCTCCACAGCATGGGCATCATATGGATTAATTATTGATGGAACACCTTCTCGAATCAAGGTGTTTGTTTCTGGATCAACTCTTACCTCAGTAGTATCTGGCACCTGTTTTACACAAACAACAATATGCAATAATCTCACCTCTTAATCAACAATTCATATGTTTAGTTTTTTCTAAGTAGTACTTTTTATGTATGGGATAGATAGATTATAGAAATAACTTCAGTATGAAAGGAAATTTCTATTGATAGTGTAACATATCTAAATATGGAGATAAGCTATATAACCCATATTTGCTTTTTTCTTCACAATTTATTGATCTTCAGCACACAAATAGAGTAGACCATAGTTGCATGGTCTACTCTCAATATTTTTGTATTTTGCTTTTTTTAACCTAAAGGCCTGTCGGGTACACATGGGACCCTAATCTTTTGACCTATTTGTAGGTTCTGTGGGTCAATACCAGGGTTCAATCTAAGAAGTGTATCTACAGTTGTGTGATACTTCTGAGCAAGTTTCCAGAGAGTATCTCCGCTCTGGATATACACAATCTTAATAGTTGAACCAGGCGGGCATTCTGTTGGCTTTGGTGTTGGTGTTGGTGTTGGCGTTGGCGTTGGCGTTGGTGTTGGTGTTGGTGTTGGTGTTGGTGTTGGCGTAACTGCCACTACATCTGTTACAACATCCAACTGTAACGTTTCAGTCACTTTTACAAAGATCTGAACAACAGCTGTTTGTTTCCATGGAAACTTCTCAGGGTCAAATTTGTGCCATTCGAAAAGCTTACATACATCCTCAGGATACTTTGGAGGAGTAAATTCTACAAACTCTACTTCCCCAGTAATCTGTAAGTTCATATCTGGACGAGCACCAGGTAAATCAACAAAGGTTGTAAACTGTTCAATGACTCCCTGTTCAAAAAGTCCTCCTGTACAAAGGTCCACATAGAATATTTGCTTCTTAACCTCACCTACAACTATAACCTTATCATCAATTATCTTAGTTTCAGTAAAATTAATATTAACTTCAGCATCAGTTTCAGCTATCTTTTTGGCAGGACGGACTAATGCTACATCATTTCTTACAGTAACCTGCTTGCTATCTTCAGAAATAACACTTTCAACCTTTAAGAGTTCTTTAAATACCTCTACATCTCCTATGACATCTACGACTACATCAATTTGTAATTCCTCTGTAACCTTAGCAAATACAGCAAGAACTGCAGTCTGTCTTCCCCTTTCAAACCCTTCCTGGTCATTTCCATTACGCAAGTCAATATCTACAAACTCAACTTCTGTAGTAACTTGAACATTTTGACCAGGACGTGCACCAGGAATGTCTACGAATGCTGTGAAGTTTTCCCTTACAGTTTGCTCAAATACTCTATTTGTTCCTTGTTCAACATAGAATATTTGTTTATGAAGGGTTCCCTCAACAATTATCTTATCAGGTGCAATAGTTGTTTCTACATTTTCAATCTTTGTTTGGATGTTTCTAATCTTCTTGACACGTCTTTCAAAATCAATGTCTCTTACTATAGATACCTGGTTTACATCTTCTCCAACTACACTTTGAACTTTTAGAAGCTCCTTAATTACATCAATATCTAATGAAGGGGCTACTACATCAACAACTACTTCCATTTGAACAGTTTCTGTAACTTTAACAAACACTTCAAGAATAAGGGTTTGTCTCCAAATATCTGGTACAGCATCTGACTCTGGCTGGAGATCATCATATCCTATAAACTCAATTCTTGTAGATACCTGAACGTGGTGATCAGGTCTAGTCCCAGGAATATCTACATGGGCAATAAATGGTTCATCAACTGATAACTCAAAAACTTCTCCCCTTTGATACTTAACACCATCTACTACTCTATCTTCATCCGCAACATAGAATATTTGTTTGTGGATGATACCTTCCACAATAACCTTATCCCTGATGACATTTAATTCTACATCTCTGACTTCGGCCATTGTATCCCAAAT
This sequence comes from Desulfitibacter sp. BRH_c19, assembly GCA_001515945.1. NCBI lineage: Bacteria > Bacillati > Bacillota > Clostridia > Neomoorellales > Desulfitibacteraceae > Desulfitibacter > Desulfitibacter sp. BRH_c19. The sequence continues at coordinate 42,118 of LOER01000011.1, read as the reverse complement.
CTTCTTAATTTGAACGGGAAAAGCTATTTCATTTAATACCTTTACCTGCTGTGTATCTTCACCAACCACGTTTTGAACCTTTAACAGTCGTCTTCGAACATCAATTAGGTCCATTGGCATTATTAATTTATACCTCCTTTCCATAAACTCTCACCATAATATATGCAGTAGTGAAAAAATATTGACTATTTTCCTGCATAATTCAATATTTATTTTTATACATTGTATGTCCCATTTCTCAGATGGTTACAAATAAACACAAAAAAGTGGCACTATTTATGTGCCACTTTCTTCCAACTAGGATAGTTTAAGGTCTTATAAACATTTGTGTAAACATTTTCCCATATTGTCCTCCATCAATAATACCTATGCCGATATGTGTGAAATCTTTATTTAAAATATTAGCCCTATGGCCTGGTGAATTCATCAGATTAGTATGGGCACTTTCCACCGTTGGGGCACCAGCTAAATTTTCTCCAGCTCTTGTATAAGATACTCCTGCTGACTTCATCATGTCAAAGGGTGAACCGTACCTAGGTGATTGATGAGAAAAATACTTGTTACTAATCATATCTTGAGATTTTAACCTTGCTAGCTTCACCAATTCACTATGTACCTTTAGAGGTGCTAATCCTGCCTTTGCTCTTTCTTGATTAACTAAATTCAGCATCTTTTGTTCATCAACACTTAATATTGAACTTTGCTCAGGCTGGCTTGGTGCTGGCTGACTTGGTTGTGGTGTTGGTTTGCTTGGTATCGGTTGTTTTTGTGATTTTTTTGGAGCGGTAGGTGCTTGCTCCTTCTTTTCTAAAGCCCTTTTGAAATTGTTTTGCCAGACTTGTATCAAACCCCAGGAGGTTGAATTATTTGCCTTCAAGTCTACGCTTGTTACTGTAGCTAGAACTTGTCCCCCTACAGCAATTGTAGGCATCCCATTAATTTCTTGCACTTTGATTTCATTAGAGTTAAATATGCCTTTACTATTTAGTAAGCTAATTCTTTCAAGAATAATCTTACTTCGATCTCCTGCCGATAAGCTTTGAGGCAAACTTCTAAACCGAATTACCACTTCATCGTTAATTTTTAGCTCATATAGATCCTTACTTGAGGAAGGTTGTACCTTGATTTCAGTTTGTGCATAGATGGGGCCAGAAAGCCCTAATAACAATCCTACTACCAGAAAAACACCTAGTATTCTTTTAAATTTTGAAATGTATTTACGCATAATATTCCCCCTTAGATGATATTAATAAATGTTTCCTTCCCCTCTTATACTTTATTACGCTAAAACACATAGTTTTTAGGAGTACTTACAAAAAAAGTTAAATAATAATATTTTGAAAACAAGTATTATTCTTCCATCTCTCATTAGAAGTCTATTTGGAATTTATTAAAAAACCAGTCATCGTCATAGCATCGTCTTTTTAGATATTTGTCCTTTTGTATATTCACATCACTTTTCACGAGGTTTATTACTGCCTCGTTATAGCCATAGCTACCTTTTAACATGTTATTAACTTTTTCAAGTCTTGGTTTATTAAAATGGCTGGTTGCCATCCTTAAGAAATTATAGTGTACATGCTCAAAGGTTACCCTGTATGGATGTTGTGACCTAAACTTGTGTAAAACTAAGGCTTCAGGATAAATACAGCATGTATATCCAAACAACCAAAGCTTTAAGGAAATTTCTTCATCTTCATGTCCCCACACAATAAAACCTTTATCAAATCCTCCAATATCCTCAAAAACACTACTTTTAATAGCGAGGCAGCCCCCAGGTAGCAAAGGAACTACCTCCAGTCTATTTGGCTTATCAACAAACCAGTTGGTTTTCAAGGAACTATTCCATGTTAGACCATAACCTGCTAAGTTAGGATTTCCCATTACGCCTATACCAGGTGATACTGCATCATATTTTTCTTCCAAAACATTAACTAGTTTATCTATCCAGTATTCGCCAAATGTTAGATGTGCATCACAAAAGATTAACACCATCCCTTTAGCTTTTTCTGCTCCGTAATTCCTTGCTCTAGCGGCTCCTAAGCCATTAGTTTTGTACAACTGTATTCTTGAATATGCTTTGTCTATACCTTCACAACAACCATCTGTTGAACCGTCATCAACAACAATTATTTCGTACTCTAACTTATTCCGGAAAGTTATTAGAGAATTAAGAGTCATTACTATGTTCTGTCCTTCATTTTTACAAGGTATAATTATTGAAACTAGCATTATAACTCTCCCCTTTCGGTAGATTACTTATTCAATGTATATGTAAAAAGTGTTTTTTATAACACCAGCACAGATGTGAAAATTCCCACAGCTAAGTAGGATTCCCTGAGATTTTATAAAAATAAGGTGCCTAGGCACCTTAGAAAAACTTTAAAAGTCAATCTCCAATTCATCCATTACATTTGTTATTTTATTAAATAGTGTTACACTGTCTGATCCTGCAAACAAGAGTCCAACTGCCCTATTATTACTGTCTAGTATTAAAGATCCGCTATCACCAGGTCCTGACTTAATGTCACTCAAAACCTGCTCAGTAAACACAGCATAACTGTCCTCTCCCAGAGAGACCTTCATTGTAACATCCACAGCTTTGATATTTCCTTCTGTGTATCCTGTGGTTCTACCACTCTTTTTAATCTTATCACCGAGTATTGGCTCCGCTGTACCATTTATTTTGCCAATTCCTAGTATTTCTTCATTAATTTCCAGATTAGTCGGTTTAGCTAGTGCAGCATCTACTATATTGTTCTGATTGGTGCTTTTCATTAATTTTACTGAATAGGAGGGCTTCACAAATCTGAATATATTATTGACAGTTGAAACTGCTGCTGATGCAACGGGGCACTCACTTTCAGACATTAGCTTTGCTATGGGGGCAAACTTATAAAGATTTGCAACCACATCCTTATCTATTTTACCTCCATCATAAGCCCCAGGTTGTAAAATGGAGTCCCCTACTTTAGATCTTCCATCTCTTCCGTTAGTCACATTAGCTAAGACATGATTATTGGAAAGAAATAGCTTCTCCCCTGTTTTCCTGTCTCTAACAACAGCACCTAGTGTTCCTGCTGAAATTGCATAATGACCTATACTGCACCCCGGCCTAACTGGTCTATATCGCCCTTTGTTTGTCAGGAGTTTAATTTCTCCTATTTCAATAACATCTGTTTTGGTCTCCTCTACCTTTTCGGGTATCATTTGGTGAGCCCTTAAATCCCCTTTATTCACCTTTTTCTTTACAAATACAACGACAGATTCGTCACTTGTTGCTTTTCCTTTCTTTTCCTTGTAACCAACACCTACACCCACGACATTATCAATATTAAGTATCCTTTTTTTATTTTTTTGTAAAGTCTTATATATGCTGTTCATATATCACACACCCCCAATACATAATATGAATTAGGAGCATAACTGCTACATTAACTCTACAATGTTCGGAAAATAATAAAACTTCCTAGCTTCAAATGAGGCTAGGAAGAAAGTTTTTTCTAGCATTATTTATTAATAAAAAGCACTAATAATATAAGGATTAAACTAAAGTCTCTTCTCGGACTTTGCAGAAGTATAACCAGTACAATAAGTAATAGTGTGTCTTCATCAATGAATCCTAGTGGTCCGGGAAGCTTTGCAGGTAGAAATGAGAATTGTTCTTCTGACTCAAAAGCTTCATTATCAGAATGTTCCTCTGTAGAATCTATGCCTTCTTGTTTAGCCTCTTCATGTTCATGAATATCTTCTTCCAAAATATCGACGGAGGCTTCTGCCTCTGCATCTGATTCTCCAAAACCATCATCTTGTAAATTATTATCCTCCGTTTTAGGTGGTGCTTCTTTGACCTTGTTAGCCTGGTATCCTCTATCAAACCTAAAATTTCTCCTCAAAAAAATTCCTCCTCTCTTTAACTCATTTCCTTTATTTGCTTAATAAAAAATGTCATGTTCAAAGTTTTAATTGACTCATCCATCATTCGCTGTCTGTTCTCAGACAAATATGGTTTAATTGCTAGCAATAGATTAATTGCCGGGTCAACATGAGCCATTTTAGATCTGACGGAATTAACTTCTTGCATTTTCTCCTTTAAAAGACCACTTACCATATTCTTTATGTTCTCACCCTTATCAGGGCTACCCATCATTAGTCCTAACCGGTTAATATTTTCCATAAGGTCGTCACTATCTAACATTGAAAGTAGTTGATTGATATCCACTTTATTCTTATTCTCCACAATTTTCCCTCCCCTATATTTAATAAATGTGCTACATAGTTACTCCAATGAGTAACTATGCAGCAATTTGAACTCCATTATTATTCTGCAAAAGCAGTTCCAAAATCGCCAAGGAAGTTTGGCGCCAGGAACAACAATAGAATAATGATTAAAAACCCATTGTCAAAAATATCATCTAAGCCGTCATCCATGAACAAAAACAGTACTAAAATTATTAGTAGAAAGTTATTATTAGCTGGTTTAGGTGGTTTGTGACCCATGAAAAAATCCCCCTTTCAATTTGTAATTACTTCCCTGTTATACTATGAGATTTTTAATACAATTGTTACTGATTTTAAATTTTGCCCGTTTTATTCTTCATGTTTAGTAACATTTTTTAATTCATTGGAATATTATGTTAATAAAGGGAGGTTTGTTTAAATGGACTATGAAAAAAAAGAACTATTAAATCAGCTTCATGGGCCTGTTAATGTTCCTCATGTTAATGAGCCTTATCCACCTATAAAAGTTATGGAAGCAAACCCTAGGTATGCAAGAATTCTTTTAGAAAGCTATGCAGGAAACGTTAGTGAAATGACTGCTATTAACCTTTACCTCTATCACCACTACGATTCAGACGATGAGTTGCCAGAATTTGCTGATATAGTTGAAGCAGTTGCTATTGTGGAGATGCATCATTTAGAAATATTGGCTAAATTAATCATATTGTTGGGTGGTGACCCTAGATATCATGGATCCGATGGAGCATGGTGGTCAGGAAGATATGTAGACTATTTAACTGGGGAACCCTGTTTACAGATACACGCAGATATCCGGGCAGAAAGCGCTGCCATTACTCAGTATCGACAGCAGATTATTGCCATTGATGATCCTTATGTTCAAGCGATGCTACAGCGCATAATAAAAGACGAACAACTCCACCTTGCCATATTTAGAAAACTTCTAAATAAGTACTGTCCAAAACCTTCATGTAAGCCTTAAACTTATAGACTTGACTATATACTGATATTACATTAATACTTTGTTACGAATCAAAAAACCGGGGATTTACCCCGGTTTTTTAAGCTAATTATACTTATTTACTTTCCTTAAGCTCAGCGGCTGCTGCTTTTGCCTCTTTTGCACTTTCAAATACTAAACTTCCTCTTTCTTGTGAAAAGGCCTTATACAAGGTATACATCATAAAGCATAAGACTATCATGAATGGAAAGGCAGCTACAATGGATGCCGTCTGCAATGCTCCCAGTCCACCTGCTAACAACAGAACTGCTGCAGTAGCCCCTTTAATTACACCCCATGTAATTCTTAATGAAGCATCAGGTTCAGGATCCCCACCAGAAGTTAACATTGCAGTAACTAAAGTGGCCGAGTCAGCTGATGTAACAAAGAAAGTTGTGATCATTAATGTTGCTAATAATGTAGTCAATCCAGCTAGTGGAAAATGGCTTAGCGTTACGAAGAAAGCTGAAGACACGTTGGCAGCAACAGCATCAGCTATTCCTCCTATACCAAACAATTCAATATTCATTGCTGATCCACCAAATGCACTTAACCAAATAAAGCTTAATAATACTGGAGCAATTAAAACACCCATTACTAGTTCTCTAACTGTACGTCCTCTAGAAATACGGGCAATAAAAGAACCAACAAATGGTGACCAAGCAATCCACCAAGCCCAGTAGAAGATAGTCCAACCGCCTACCCAATCATAACCAACATTATCAGCTACAACGTTATATGGATCCACGAAAAGACTCATCCATGGAAGATTAAAGAGATAATACCCGACAGTTGTAACAAATGTATCCATGATGTATCTAAATGGACCAATGAATAGGAAGAACGCTATGAATGTAAAGGCTAATGCCATATTTACATAGCTCAAATACTTAATTCCTTTATTAATACCGGAAACAACAGATACTGTAAACAATACAGTAATGACAGCAATTACAACCATCGTTACTGCTAAAGTATCAGGAGTTCCATAGGCGAAACTTAGTCCAGTTGTGATCTGCATCGCACCAAGACCTAAAGATGTAGCTACACCAAAAATAGTAGCAAAAACTGCAAGAATATCAATTGCTTTTCCAAGTCCACCTCTAGTTCCTTTTTCACCTAGAATAGGAGCAAAAGTTGAACTTACTAAGAATGGCATATCTTTTCTGAAAGAAAAGTAAGCTAGCGCCATACCAACAAGTGCATATACTCCCCATGGGTGAAGTCCCCAATGAAAAAATGTATATCTCATTGCTTGTTCTGCACCAGCCGCTGTACCAGCTCCACCCCACGGAGGAGTTCCAAGGAATGACATTGGTTCTGCAATACTCCAAAAAACAAGTCCAATACCCATACTAGCACTAAATAACATGAAAAACCATGTCATTGTACTATATTCAGGCTTATCTTCATCCTTACCTAATTTTATATTTCCGAATTTACTAAATGCAACAAATAAACAGAATACTAAGAATAGCGTCATACCAAGAGCATAAGACCAACCAAAATAATCAGTAATAAAGCTGTTTACTGTTGAAAATATGCCACCAGCTTGCTCTGGCATTAAGATAGTCCAAATAACAAAGATAGCAGAAATTACAATAGAAATCCCAAATATTTCCTTGTCAATTTTCTTAAACATTTGTACACCTCCACATTTTTTTCCTTGCTTCCATAATTACCATGAATCACAACAAGCACCTTTCATAAATAATGGCCACTATACACCCCCCTTGATAAATCACATTATTAGACCATGATTATTATCAGAATATACCTTTTACGAAATATTTTTAAAATTATACTTATAAGAATTTTCTATAAATTGTACACAGAAAAGTCTTCTAGTATCAGTAAAAGTAATACTGTTACAATCTTTGAGGTCCCTATGAAATATTAATGCAATACCTTAAGTTTTTCACTAAAATATTATTTAATCAGAACCTTTTAGAAGTTCACTTTATTATTACTCAAAAGGCCTGATTTTCAATTTTTTTGTATTATAGAAAGCTCCTTGACATAACCATTTGCCCAGGTGGAGTGACAATAAATTCCCTATCCCATTCTCCTGAAACAAGTTTTTCTAAAAGTCTAAGTGAACCTTCCTTTTCCTCAAAAGCCACCCCTAAAAAATCTGCTACTTCCTTAGCATGTTCCACATATTCAGGTGGCGAATCTACTGTATGAACATATACAATTCTTTTATAGTTTGCATATTCTGTATCAATAAGCCATTTTGCAGTACTTTCATCGTATTTATCTATATATTCTCTATAACTGTCTAAAGGTCCTGCTTTTTGATCAATCCAACCTTTACTTAAATAGTAAGTCGCTGGAAAGCCAGCAAATTCTTTGTCATATATATTTCTTGACCCAAGCAATATACTTATACAGTCATGAACCTTTGGAATAACTAGCGTATGCTCGTGAGAGCCTAAATTAGCCGCTCCATTAGAGCATAACCCGTATCCAAAAAGAATAGTATCGTATCCCCTAGCATCTTCCTTTACTGTCTTTTTCAATTCCTCGCGTAATTTATCTGGAACTCTGTGTAATGCATATTCTATCATCTTGCAGTCAATATTATCTTTATTAACTGCCTTAATTTCATCCTCTAGAGTTTTGCAGGCAACTATTAACCATTTGCTTTTGTCTTGTTTAACCATTGTTTTCTTCCCAGTTGGGTCTTCCAACAGCAGTTACTAATATTTTAGTTTCAACGTATACCTCATCTGCCCAGTTAGCAGCGACTTTACCATATACGTCCTTTCTTTCAGAAAAAACCTCTATTTCCCCTGCTCCTGCTTTCTTAGCATTTATTTTTGCATATTTTAATGCTTCATCCATCCCATATTCGCATGCATCATCTAAATCAATAAACCCTTTTCTTTGCCAAGGCAAGTGAACTATAAAGCCACCTTCACTACCCGGTTTTATTAAACAATGAATGGTTTCCATAACTTTTCCTGTGGCCGCACCTACAGCATTTGCAACTTCAGCATTTTCTGGAATGACAAGTGGACAGTTTAAGATTTTTGACACTTCAGGTAAATAGGAGTTTACCGGAGCTCCTATTGCAACAACAGGTATTGGAACGGTAACCTGACATTGAAAAGCATTTTTCCCCTGATTAAGAATTTTATCTAAAAAAATATTTGTACCCTTTGTTTCATCCAGCGGTTTATAGCCTTCCGTTTTAGCTAACGTCTGTAAGATGGTCATGGTAAGATTTCTTATAATTGCTTTCATAAATTCCTGTGCCATCTCATTTATATCTATACTAATCTGATTAGCAAGCATTTGTACCCCTAATTTAGCAGCCTCTGTATCCCATTGGTTAAAATGCCCGAGTACATGAAGAATATCAGTAGGTGTTAATGAAATACGAGCAATTATTCCCTGAGTTTCAAGGGTTTGTACAGGTAAAAAATTTGGATCCTTTTCCATTATTCTAGAGAGATAATGCAAACTATGCGGCCCTCCTCTAAGAATCTTAAGCAGTTCTTTCTCAGGAAGTGATAGATTAACATTTTTATTAGGTTCTCTCAAAAAAATGAAGCAATCGGTGACCTGATTGTATAATAATTCCCTTCTATCATTTAATACCATGGACAGCTCTTGTTTTAAATATGGAAATCTTTCAGCAGCATAGCTTAGTGGCCATACTCTTCTTGGTCCAATTATAATTTTCCGGTCCTTCGTCTTTAACTGTATATAACTGTCCCCACCAAGTCCGAAAGTATTAATGTCAGCTGCTAAAACCCTTGTTAGCCAACCTCCAACTGTAGCACCTTCCGAATTTAATTTGGGCGATCCATTTTCCAGAAGCGCTATATCCGTGGTAGTTCCTCCCATATCAAAAACAATTGCATCCTCAATATCAGTTAAAAAAGTTGCACCAACAATACTAGCCGCAGGACCTGATAGAATTGTTTCTATAGGTTTTTCTATGGCAACACCTTCACTCATCAAACTACCGTCACCTTTAACAATCATCAGGGGCGCGTTTACACCTTGTTTTTGTAACACATCCTTAACCGAATGAATTAATTCTGTAATTATAGGTATTAATCGCGCATTTAATGCAGCTGTAACTGTTCTTTCCTGAAATCCTAAAGTAGTTGTAAGCTGATGTGCACACACTACTGGCAAACCACAATGCTTACGTACTAAACTAGCTGCAAGTAATTCATGCTCTGGGTTTCTAACACATAAATACCCTGAGATAGCAATAGCTTCAACCTCTTTAGATAATGATTTTATTGCCGATATTACTTTTTCTTCATCGAATGGTTCCTTTTCCTTACCCTTGATATCATGTCCTCCTGGAACCACGACAAAATTGGATACAGGTAATTCACCTAGAGGTTCATGCCCAATTAGGATAACACCAACTCTACCCCCACGACCTTCTACAATTGCATTTGTTGCCAAAGTCGTAGATAAGGCTATCATTTTTATTTCGTTCTTATCAAATGTAAGCCTTTCTATACATTTTCCTATTCCTATAGTTAAATTTTCTCTTGTTGTTCTTGCCTTTGCCTTATTTACAACTTTTTGCTTAGAAAATTCTACAATAACTCCATCAGTATAAGTTCCCCCTGTATCAATCCCTAGAGCTATCGCCACTTTACTCACTCCCCTTAGCTAATATCAAGAGACAAACATCAAGATGCAAGAAGCAGAAGCAAGAAACAGAAGTAATTGGTATGAAGCCAACAATATTCAAAATCTTGCATCCTGCATCATGTAAAACTTGCATCTTGAGAACATTTTGCTTCTTGATTGATGTTATTTATGCATTTAATTTAGATTCTGCACGTTCAACTATTGCTCTAATTTTTTTCTGAACATCCTTTGGCAGGGGATCTGGCTCGTAATTTTCAATTATATCTCTAGACTTTTCATTTGCAACCTGGGTTAACGTTTTAGATCCAGAAGCTTCCCACATTTCATAACGTTGACGGTTAATTAGTGATGGGAACCAGCTCTCTGTCTTAAAGTGACGGAATGTATGGTCTTCTGATAAGAAGTGACCTCCAGGACCTACCTTGTCAATAATATCAATTGCCAATGTTTCTTCATTGATTTCAATACCACGAGTCATTCTTCTAGCCATACCAATTATATCATTGGCTATACAAAGTAAATCTAAACTGGCAGTTGAACCATATTCAACATAACCAACATCGTGGTTTAAGTTTGGTCCTGACATAGCTGTCATTGCAATACTTAGTGCAGCTTCAATTCCAGCTTGCCCATCAGGAATACAACTGTCAGAACATCCAGCGGTTCCAAACATAGGTAGTTTCAAATAGTGAGCCATGTCTGCCAAAGCTGACATTAATAAATTAAATTCTGGTGAACCATATGCAAATATTGTACTCTTCATATCCATTATAGTAAATACCCCACCCATAATAAAGGGGGAACCTTCTTTTGTGTTTTGATGTAGTACTAATCCACTTAAACTTTCGGCAAGACCATTAGCCAAAACTCCTGCCATAGTTGCTGGAACAGTTCCACCTGCCATAACACATGGAGTATAAACAACAGGCAATGACTTCTTAGCAGCAAGTATCAGCTTGGTAGCTGCTTCCCATGCATGCTGTAATGGTGAAATTGGCTCAGCATATAAAGTCATAATAGGATTTTTTCTTAACTCTTCTTCTCCACCAACAACTATTTCACACATCTCTATTATATCAGCAAATCCGTAAATGTCATGTGCTGTTGTAACAATTGGCTTAGAAGTATTTAATATTTGTGCTTCAAATTGGTGTCTGTCTGATATTAAAAGGGGTACATCCTGCACTATTCCTAAGGACATAACAAAGTCCAAGTTAGGCAGCGCATCAATTACCTTACATGCCCAGCTTACCGATTCAGTAGAAGACCTCTTTCTTTCTCCTGTAAATGGATCAATATAGTATGGTGTATCTGAACCAGTACCAAAATATGCATTATTCCCCTCTAAAAGTACATCTCTACTTCCAGTACGGCTGTTACACAAAGTTACTCTATGAGGAACAGTTCTTAAAGCTTTATCAACTATATATGATGGAATTTTCACGTTAATTCCATCAACATGACAACCTGCCTTTTTCATAATCTCTATGGCTTCATCGTCATGGAAGGTTACACCAGTTCTCATAAGGATTTCTTGAGCTGCTAACAACACCTCTTCGCACTGACTTGGTGAAAGTACATTTAACATTGTACTAGCATTTGCTACATAATTACTCCTTGCTCTCATATTGAACTCTCCTTTCATTAATTATTTTATTATGCTTTCTTGGACTTTCCAGCTTCTCTTGCTTCAGCCTTTTCAATAATAGCATCAATTTTATCACAAACGTCATTAGATAGAGGTTCAGTTTTATGGTTGTTAATAATATCTTGAGTCTTTTGCTTCACTCTGTCACCAAATGACAATCCGCCTTGCATTTTCCACTCATCATAACGAAGGCGACTGATTAGGGTTGGCCACCATGTTTCTTTTCTAAAGTTTTCAATTGTATGCTCTTCACCCAAGAAGTGTCCTCCAGGGCCAACTTTATCTACAATATCAACTGCAAGGTGGTAATCGTCAACCTTAATACCTTTCATTATTCTTTTAACCATACCAATTATCTCATCATTAGCTACCAATAGTTCTAGAGAACCGCAGTTTCCATATTCCATATAGTTACAATCATGAATAATATTAGCTCCACTTAATCCAGCCATAAGATTTGAGAAAGCGGCTTCTGCAGCCCACTGAGCATCTATACACTTAGAATCTGTACAACCGCCAGTACTAAACATTGGTAATCCAATATAATTAGCTACATCAGTTAAACCAGCAGAAAGCAAACTTAATTCAGGTGCTCCATAAGCAAGGATTGAGCTTGCCATATCCATGGTAGAAATTAAACCACCCATTATAAAACCTGATCCTTCTCTTACTGCTTGGTTCGCAACTAAACCAACTAAACTATCTGCAACAGAAATTACTAATGATCCTGCCATTGTAGCTGGAGCAACACCACCTGCAAAAGTACATGGAGTATAAATAACTGGGATGTCCTTTTCAGCTGCAAATATAGCTTTATCAATCGCCTCTGCAGAATGTCTTAATGGAGGACTAGATTCTGAATATAGAATAATAAATGGTCTTTTTTGTAATTCATCTAGGCCGCCAGCTACTGCTGATGCCATTTCAATAATGTCATTATACTGATCAATTCCAAAACCCCAGTGAATAATTGGCTTTGTTGTGTTACGAACAAGTGCATCAAAGGAGTGAACGTCTGACAAAGTTGGGGTAACGTCCATTACTGTCCCGTTATCCATAGCATATGATATATTTGGTAATGCATCACAAACTATCCCAGCTTTTGCAGCATCTGATTTTTTAGGCCTTCTTCTTTCCCCAGTAAATGGATCTAAAGTGTATGTGTTTGTTGGTCCTGGGCCCCAATGTGTACTCTTACCCTCTAAATACATGCTTCTATTACCATCTCTATCGCAAATAGTTATCCTTGATGGTGCACTCCGAACTGCTTTTTCCACAACCCTCGAAGGAAAACGAACACGATTACCATCTACCCAGCAACCAGCTTTCTTGTAAATTTCTAGTGCTTCATCACTATAAAAGTCAGCCCCTGTTCTTTCAAGGCACTCCAAGGCTGCATAGTACACTTCTTGACACTGATCTTTACTTAAGACACTAAAATTTACTGCTTGATTAACCTGATAGTTGGCTCTTACGTAATTGCTTTTCACAATTAGTCACTCCTTTTTATAATATTTGGATATCAAACTTTATTGATATCATTAACCTACATGTTGACAGAATTTAATTTGCAAAATCATTTCTTGTTTAGTTTTCCAACCCCTCCTTTATTTAATCCTTATAGTTTGTTTAAAAGTTAAAAATATTATTTTTTACTACTGAGATACCTCGTGTTTTTTAAATGTATTTTTAATATACTTTTCTATATTATCTGAATATTACCTTGGTAATATTCAGTCATTTTTGGTATTTATTAAAATCACATTATATTTAATTTTCTGAATTTAATTTAATTTACTGACAAATTACTTAATTGCTTGATGAACTAGTGGCATATTTGCTCTCAAAATACAAAAAAGAAACCAGTAATTTGGTTTCCCCAACTTATATTTTCTGATAGTACGAAAAAACCGGGTCAATAGACCCGGCGTTTATTATCTTTCTCCACAAACAATTTTCTTATCTCCGTCTTCTCTACAAAGCGATAGCTCTACTGTTTCTGTTAAAACATCACTATAACTAAAAGAAACTCTTCGTCCTAAGCATTTCTTTTCATCCAATTTAATTACAAAAATATTGGGGTACGTTTGTTCTAAAATACCAACTCTTTCGATTACTTTCCTTCTACCACGATTGGCCTTTAGGCGGATCCTCTTTCCAACATATCCATCTAAATCTTGTTTAATGTCAGCTAGTACTTTTTTTGCCACCAAAATACCACCTTCTTTCCTATACTACAATATAATACTATAATTAATAGAAGGTGTCAAGGCATAAACTACATTATACTTTATTATTTTGATAGCTGTCAATTAATAATTTTGTCGTTAATAGTTGGATTTTGGAAAACCCACCCTGTAATGCCCCCAAGTATCTACTCCTCCAATTCCATCTTTTCCTGTGATAGTATTGTCAACGGCTTCTTCTATGTCAACTTTTTGATAAATAGATGTATATGCAATTTTTTCTGCGATATAAACTGGATCAAATGCATGAACTAATATTCTCTTGGGCGAAGTAGCAAAATTAGCTCCTGCTTCAACAATAGCCTCATAGAAAGACTGGCAAGCTCCTGCAATAATTACAAGGGCATCTCTGGATGGTTCAATTGATCTTATTTTCCTGACGGCTTCAACAAAATATTTAGAGGTTTTATAATTAGTTACCTCGTCATAGTCTTTTATGTTTTTCCTTAATGCATCGTGCCCCGTAAGAACCACAATATCTGGTGAGTAGGTTTTAATTAAATCAATAGACTTCTTAGGTAAGTCTTTTTCTGGTACATGCATCCCAACCACAGGTACCTCCAACATATTATAAGCATTGATACATTTTTGCAAATAATCCTCATCCCCATCAAGATGAAGAACCTTCCCTGGAATTTCATAATAATATTGCATTACTCCATTATTTCTCACAAAATTGGCCCTTTTACTTCTATCTTGATCTATTTTCTTTAATACCTGCCGATTAAGAACTATATTTTGATGTCTTTCTTCTAAAATTTCTTCAGGTTTCAATAATTCTAAATCCTCTATTTTGGAATCTGCCAATAACCTAACGTTCATTCCCTTTAAAGAACAGATTGTTTTCCCCTCTTCCATCGATAAATATATAACTTTAAATTTTATATCCCCACCATAGGATTTTCTTTTCACATAATCATTAACTTTTATTCTTTGGCTCACATTAATACCCTCCATTTTGTCATGCTTTTAATATTTTATGATTAATGACTAGGTTTTCGTGTCAAATAGGATTAATTATCTTGTTATTTGCCGTGGTAATTGTTTCTATGTATACCATTCATTTGTTAATGCTTTCACATACAAAATTAGGTTATACTTTTATGCAAAGGAGGGGATAGTCTTCACTACAAATAATTTAGCATTTAAGGCAATGAAGATTATGATGTTGGGATTATTTCTTATTCTTAGCATCAGCACGGCTATTTTAGCTGCTAATTACACAGTTAAACCAGGCGACAGCCTATTTCTTATTGGGGAAAAATACGGCTTAACACCTCAGCAAATTCAATCAGCAAATGGCTTAACTGGAACAGAAATTGTTCCAGGACAGGTATTAAGCATTCCTGCAAATAATTCTTACACGGTTGTAAGAGGAGACACTTTCTACTTAATAGCTAAAAAATATGGCATTTCATCGCAGCAACTAATGAGCCACAACGGTTTAACAAGTAGTTATATTGAACCTGGGCAAACTCTAACTATACCCAGTAATAGTGTAGCAAAAACTCGGGTAGCTACTACCGCATCACGTGGTGGATCAGCGCATAGTTTTTCCCGAGAAGAAGTAACTCTTTTAGCACGTACTGTATATAGTGAAGCAAGGGGAGAACCCTATGAAGGACAGGTTGCAGTAGCTGCTGTAGTACTCAACCGAATAAAACATTCGGATTTCCCCAACAATGTTAGAGGTGTCATTTTTGAACCTTTGGCTTTTTCAGCTGTAGCAGATGGTCAATTTTGGTTACAACCTAACCAAGCTGCTTACAATGCCGCTAATGATGCTCTAGAAGGTTGGGATCCATCAAATGGTGCCCTATACTACTGGAATCCCGTAACAGCAACCAGTAAGTGGATATGGTCAAGAACTGTAACCCATCAACTTGGAAAACATGTATTTGGATTCTAAAAGATATACATTAAAGAAAAGGACCGAGCTACCGGTCCTTTTCTTTATATTTATTATGCAGTATTCTTTCTGAAGCCTGGATAAAAAGGTCAAACATTTTCCTTCGTTTATATTCTTCTTTTATTTCTCTCTTTGGCATAGTTCTCATCTCTCATCCTTCTAAGATGCAGGAGCCAGTTCTATAGAATTCAGGATACAATTCTGTCTTCTGTCTTCTGTCTATAAATATTATTGCCATAGAAAGAGGAATCAATCACTTCACTCAAAATTTTGTATGTTTATCTGCTACTGTCGAAGCACCACATGAATCTGGTTTTATTTTTGCATTAAAACCACTTCCCGAAACCATGCCAACAATCTCCTTAATTAAAGAACGTGTCTCTCCTTGATTTCCCATATCAAGATGGATTTCTACATTAAGTTTCTCTTGGCCTCTCTTTGCTAGAAAATCAGCAACCTTACTGGCAGTTTCTAAACTAATTGCAGCTTCATAAAAAAGCTTTTGCCTAAGGCTTGCTATTTTTCTTTGCCTTTTCTTATGGTAATAATACCTGGCACCTTTACCTACCTGGTGAATAATAATCGCTGTGACAAAGCAAGCATAGGTTTTAGTATGGGAGTCAGTCCCTATTATGAGGTTAAATTTTTCATCCGGTTTTGTCTCCATGAAATCAAGGATATCTTCCAGAACACCTTGAAGAGGCATGGGGCCTTTACTTGGACTGATAAAATTAATTTTAACCACCCTCTTTTAAGCAAGGTGAACAGCTAAATTAGCTATCTCTTGCAAAGATAACTCTTCCATTCTTTTCTGAGGACTAATGTCACTAATTAAACATGCCTCTGTAATAGCTTCTCTTGTTAACCCTAGTGGAGAGTTGGACAAACTGTTAAGTAGGGTTTTTCGTCTTTTACCAAAGCCAGCCTTGATTATTTGAAATAAAAATCGTTCATCCTTGACATCTACCAAAGGTTTGGTTCTCTTAACAAGCTTTATTACTGCAGAATCAACTTTTGGCTTAGGGATGAAAACCGTTGGAGGAATTTTGGCTACTTGAGAGACTTCTGTATGGTACTGTACGCCTAAAGTCAGCGCTCCATAGTCCTTTGTTGCTGGTTTTGCTACCATCCTAGCAGCCACTTCTTTTTGTATCATAAATATTAGCTTATCAACCTTAAATCCACTTTCTAATAAATACATAATTATAGGGGTAGTTATATAATAAGGCAGATTAGCCACAATACTGTACTCTTCTTCAATTCCCCGCTCTTTCATTATTGCATCAAAATCTACTGACAGGGCATCCTCATTAATAATCTCAACATTAGGATACTGTCCAACGGTTTCTTCAAGTGCAGGAATTAACTTTTTATCTAATTCAATAGCTATAACTTTTTTTGCAACCTGAGCTAATCCAACGGTTAAGGACCCTATGCCTGGTCCTATTTCAACTACATTTGCTCCATTAACGTCAGCTTCTCTTATAATTTTTTGTATTATATTATTATCTATTAAGAAATTCTGTCCCATTCTCTTTTTGGGCTTTATATCGTACTTATCCATTAGATACATAAGTTTGCCCACATTCATTAATTCCATTTCATCCTCTTTTCTATTTCACAAGTATATACAAATTTAGTATAAGTATAACCTACTTTTTGTTGCCCTACAAATATTCCTAAGATTATTAAAAAGAGTATCTGATGTCATCACCAGATACTCTTTTAGCTCTTAATCTAATAAATATACTTTAACAGTTTTTATTCCCCATTTACGTGCTTCCTCGTTTGTATCAACAAATACATCAATTCTATTTCCTTTAATGGAGCCTCCTATATCCTGGGCAATGGCCAAGCCATACCCTTCAACGAAGACTTCCCTTCCCAATGGTATTATACTAGGATCAACTGCTATTGTACCTCTTTTTGGCATAACTCCTGTAGAGGTAGGGCTACCAGTATGGGTATATGCAGTAGCAACCATTGTGATTGAAGTATTATAACTACGTGATACAGACCCAACATTTACTCTATCTCTACTCCCCTTGGCAACCAACCTATTTATGGGTTCTGCAAGTAATCTTTCCTCAGTTAATATACGCTCAGTTTCTTCCCCATCAACTAAAGTTACTTTATATATTAGCTCCATTTCGCCTTTTTTTCCTTCTTTAACTACCTTAGTAACTCCATTATCTAAACTAGGATCTTCCTGATATTCTGTTTCATATTCTAATATTTCATTAACAGTCTCAGTTTTTTGAATAATACGCGTTATTTTTATGCTTTCCGTCGCAGTTATTTTAGTATCAGGTTGGGGCGAGACCTCATCAAATTCGCCTATTTGTATGCTTGCATCAGCTAATATCTTAGCTACAGTCTTTGGTGTTGTATGTATCGTAATATTAGTAGAGTCCACCTTAACATTAACAGGAAATGCTCTCACAATTTCCACGGTCATCCCCGAAGTAATAGGGGTATCCAGGTCTTCTGATATATAATCATGGGTGCCTAAATCAATCCTTTTATGTTCCAAAAATTCTCCAACAGACCTCTTGGTAGTGATAGAACTGATCTCCTGTCCATCAACCTTTAAAACTATATTTTTATAGTCCATTGTTAATCCCAGTATTATTACAAGAGCTATTAAAGCAAGGCTAAGATAAATTTTGCCCTTCCAGCCCTTCAAACCGCTCATAGCTTCACCACCTTGCATACCTATATTTTATCCTTAGTTGATCAATTAGGCAATTCCAATTTTATCCAGAATATTTTATATGGGTTAAGACCGGATCTTCTCTAAAGGAAAGGGGACACACCTGTGACTAGAACCAGGAATGTCCCCAATATGGCTAAATCAGGTGGAGTAGAGTCTCCATCTGATTCCCCGATGTTCAGCTTTGCCTGAACGAGTTCACTCTAAAATGTAAATTTTTACCTCACGCCTGCCCCAGGTAACTGCCTTGTCATGGGTATCCATAAACACATCTATTATATTTCCTTTAATCAGACCACCCGTATCAGCGGCAGTTGCATATCCGTAACCTTCCACATACATTTTAGTACCTAATGGAATGACTTTAGGATCAACTGCAACAATACCTTCATAAGGCCATATTCCAGTATATGTCGTATTTCCCGTATGTGTATAGGCTGTTGACTCAACAACCATTTCCTTTGCAACTCTTTGAGTTTCAGCTAGTCCACCATATCTTGATGCGTTTTGGATCCTTTCTTTGGTTCCAAACTCCATTATTTGGTTTTGAGGCTGCTTAATTATTTCTTCATTTAAAACTTCTTCCTTTATTGGCACATTGTTTTCATAGGTTACTTGTACAAATTCCTTCTTTAATCCTTTTTCTCCAGGACTTATTATGTTTCTCTCTCCTCTAAATAGCTCATGATTAGGCTGTAGCGCTGTATTAAAAGCTATTTCTACATCTCTTTCAAGGGTTTCTGTCTTAACTCGAATAACATTAACGTACTTTACCTCTTCATCCACAAAAATATTGCTTTCAAGTTTATCATTCTCTTCTAAGACTATTCCTTGTCTCTGCAGAAGATACCCCATATTCACAATTGGCATGGAAATTTTTTCTTCTTTTTGATCTACATAGACATTTAGTACTTCAGTTTCAAATATATGAACTTCCATTCCTGCTATAATTTTTGCATCTAAGTTTGGCACTACAAATATTTCCTGTGTTTTATCTATTCCTACTTCATTTATCACTTCTCCAACAGTTTGGGATGTAGTATATACTTTTTCCATATTATTTTGATGATATATAATTACTTCTTTAGGCGCTAAGGCTGCACCTAATGCAATCATCAGTATTAAACTCACAAAAACAAGTGTAGTAACAATTGTTTCCTTACTAATAAATCTTTCAATTCTTTCTTTTAAGTCTTTCATATCTCTCACCTCTAAAACCCCTGCCTCCTTGATTTTTAATAGGGGTAATTAATTTGCCTTCCTATTGTTTCCATAGTCTTCCATTTTTAGTCAGGTATGGTTTTAAGGGCAAAAAAAAACAACCTACCTTAATGATAGGTTGCTTTGCTTTTCGTTTCTTTTTAAGATATCTTAAAAAACTTTTTTGCGTTTTCAGTCGTATGATATGCTATTTCTTCTATGGTTTTTTTTCTTACCTGGGCAATTTTTTCTGCCACATGTTTTACATTGGCTGGTTCATTTCTTTTACCCCTTACTGATTGGGGACCAAGATATGGGCAGTCAGTTTCTATGAATAACTTGTCAATGGGTACTACTTCCGCTACCTGGACAGGTTTGACAGCATTTGGATAGGTTACAGGCCCTGCAAGAGATATAAACCATCCCATTTTTATACACTCAAGTGCCATCTGGGAACTTCCAGAGAAACAATGTAATACTATTCCTACTTCAGAAGCTTTCTCTTCCTTTAGAATTTCCATAACTTCTTGATGGGCATCCCTATCATGGATTATTAATGGTTTTTTAACTCTTTTGGCTAGAGCAATCTGCCTTTTAAATGCATCTCTTTGTACTTCCTTTGGTGAAAGGTTTCTATAATAATCAAGACCAGTCTCACCTATTGCAACAACCTTTTTGTTTGCAGCAAGGTGTTCGAGAATTCTTTCCTCCATTTCACCGTAGTCTTCCGCATCATGGGGATGTATTCCAACTGCTGCGTATTGATTAGGATATTTTTCTGCTAGCTCAACTGCCTTCTTACTAGATTCTATATCCCAACCAACATTAAGAATAAAAGACACTTGATTTGTAGCTGCTCTTAAAATGACCTCATCTAAATCATCTATAAATTTTTCATTGTTTAAGTGGGCATGGGAATCAAATAACTCTATCATTTTATCTTTGCCCCACTAGGCAAGTCTTTTTCAGGTGTTAAAAGGGCCAAATTATCATCATCAGAGGCTGCTAAAATCATACCCTGAGACATAATACCCCTCAGCTTAGCTGGCTTTAGATTTGCGACAAAAGCAACCTTTTTACCCACTAGTTTTTCAGGTTCATAGTATTTTGCAATTCCAGCCACAACTGTTCTTTCTTCTGAACCCATTTTTAGTTTGAGCTTTAGTAGTTTATCTGCCTTTTCTACTTTTTCTGCTTCTAAAACCTCTGCTATTCTTAAGTCTACTTTCATAAAGTCTTCAATTGATATTTCAGAAAGTATTTCAATTTTCTTTTCCTCTACTTCTTTTGCAGCTGGATTTTCAACTTCTTCAGTTGCTAGAAGCATTTGTTCCTTATCAAGCCTTGGGAACAGAGGATCTCCTCTATTTATTTTTGTCCCTGCAGGAACAACTCCCCATTTAGTTAGGCTATCCCAATTTTGAATATTCTCTTTATGGGTAATTCCTAATTGATCCCAAACCTTAGCTGGTGTTTTCGGCATAAATGGGCTAGTCAAAATAGTAACAAATCTAATTACTTCTACCAAAGTATGAAGGACTGTACTTAGCCTATCCCTGGTATCAGCATTTTTAGCAAGAGCCCAAGGAGCTGTTTCATCAATATACTTATTGGCTCTATTAACTAACTTCCAGATTTCATCCAAAGCGGCATTAAACTGGAGGGTATCTAGGAGCTTATCCACTTTTCCAGGTAGCTCTAGTGCCATCTTCTTTAATTCCTCATCTATTGCTTCAAGTTCCCCTAACAGTGGAACTTCACCATTACAGAATTTATTTACCATTGCAGTACTTCTACTCAAGAGATTACCAAAATCATTTGCCAAGTCAGTATTAATTCTCTCAATTAAGATTTCTTCAGAATAGTATCCATCAGAACCAAAAGGCATTTCTCTTAGAAGGAAATAACGAATTGCATCACTACCATACTTATCTACAAGTACAAGAGGATCTACAACATTGCCCTTTGACTTTGACATTTTTCCTCCACCAACAAGCAACCATCCATGGCCAAAAACCTTTTGAGGTAGTGGTATGTCTGCAGCCATAAGGATTATTGGCCAGATTATTGTATGAAATCTTACAATGTCCTTGCCAACAAGATGTACTGCACTTGGCCAGAACTTCTGAAACTTCTCATCATCATCCGTCGAGTAGCCTAAAGCGGATATATAGTTTGTCAAAGCATCAAACCATACATAAATTACGTGTTTATCATCAATGGGAACAGGAATGCCCCATTTAAATGTAGTTCTAGAAACGCATAAATCTTCTAGGCCCTGTTTAATAAAATTAACCATTTCATTCCGCCGGGTAACTGGTTGTATAAAGTCAGGATTATTTTCTATAAATTCCAAAAGTCTATCTGCATACTTGCTCATCTTAAAAAAGTAACTTTCTTCTTTTAGCAACTCTACTGGTCTTGAACAATCTGGGCAAAGTTTTTCGTCACCAACCTGGCGCTTACCCCAAAAGGTTTCACATGGAGTACAATACCAACCTTCATATTCTGATTTATAGATATCCCCACTATCATATATCTTCTTAAATATGTACTGTACAACCTCTTTATGTCTATCTTCTGAAGTTCTAATAAAATCATCATACTGAATATCTAACTGTTCCCACAAGTGTTGAAAAGTCGCTACAATCTTATCCACATATTGAATAGGGGTGACGCCCACTTCTTCAGCTTTTCTTTGTATTTTCTGGCCATGCTCATCTGATCCTGTCAGAAACCAAACTTCCTTACCTTTAAGTCTGTTATAACGGGCTAGGGTATCGGCCATTGTAGTAGTGAGTGCGTGGCCAATGTGTAACCTGTCACTTGGATAGTATATGGGAGTCGTTACATAAAACCTTTCTTTATTACTCATTTATAATTCCTCCTATCTATAGTTGTGGGACATTCCTGTGCCACCTTTTTGCAAACTAGTTACATATAAGAAAAGGCCCCACCTAAAGCAGGTGAAAGACCTACAAAATCACACATACGACAACCATATTATAGGTAATATATGGTTTCCTGTCAAGTGTGCCCTAAAAACATGAAAATAATGTAGGAATAAGTAAAATTATGTATTGACTTTTAATACCATCATTGGTACCATTTAGATAAGATGTCGAAGATTGTTGAAAAAGAGGAGGGGAAAAAATATGTTAAAATCTACAGGTATAGTACGTAAGGTAGACGAACTTGGGAGAGTAGTAATACCAATTGAACTTCGAAGAACCCTAGGCATTGATGAAAAAGACGCTTTAGAGATTTATGTCGATAGCGAAAAAATCATCCTTAAAAAGTATGAACCAGCCTGTGTGTTCTGTGGCAATGCTGAAAACATTACTAACTTCAAAGGGAAAAATGTTTGTAGCGAATGTGCTAAAACAATGAGTTCCCAGGCTTCCTAAAAAATCTTGGTTTGCGCTAGCAGCTCTAAGATTGTGTATTTTATAATCGTAGACACCAGTCCATGTGGGACGCCAAGTTTTGGTTATAGTTTCTGATAGTGTAAATACAACTTATCTAAAAAACCGTGCACATGCACGGTCTTTTATTTTGGCTTACTTTCATACTCTTGGTATAGTTCCCTCTTAGAAACATTATACTCTTTAGCAATAGTTTTAAGAGCCTCTTTTTTTGGAATCCCATCCTCAATTAATTCATCCACTTTACCTAAAAGCACACTAGTTTCTATTGGATCATCAGTTTCGTTAGTATCTGCTCCCGAAACCACCAAAGTTATCTCACCCTTCACTCCAGCTTGTTTATAATAATTTATCAAATCTGGTATAGTTCCCCTACGAAACTCTTCAAACTTTTTTGTAAGCTCCCTAGAAACACAGGCATTACGTTCTCCAAAAACATCATAGATGATTTCTAGTGTATCAATAATTCTATGGGGAGATTCATAGAAAATTAGAGTATTTTCTTCCTTAGCAAGTCTTTTCAAAAACTTCTTTCTCCCCGATTTTTTTGAGGGCATAAAGCCATAGAAGGAAAAAGAATTTGTATCTAAACCTGAAGCTACCAAAGCCGTAGTCACAGCCGAAGGCCCTGGGATTGGTATTACTTTAATATTATTTTCAATTGCCTCTGCTACCAACTCAACACCAGGATCTGAAATTCCAGGTAAGCCAGCATCGGAAACTACCGCAATATTAAGCCCCTCCTGTAGTTTTGTAATAAGAAAGGGAGTCTTTTGTTTAATATTGAATTTATGATAGCTAGTAATAGCCGTTTTTATTTCATAATAGTTAAATAATTTAAGACTTTGTCTGGTATCTTCTGCTGCTACCAAATCAACCTCATTTAGAATACGTACAGCTCTATATGTTATGTCTTCTAAATTGCCAATTGGAGTAGCACATAGATATAGGTTTCCAGTTTCCATGGGCAAAATCCTTTTCCGTTAATTTTGAACTATGTTTTACGGCATTCAACCAGGATCAAATGCGGACTCTTTTTTACTTGTGCAGAAATAGGCTGTTCCCTGGTAGGGAAAAGGCCATTTTTTCTGCATAATAATAATATCTCCAGTAATCTATCATATCTATGGACAATATAAAAACTGCCCTGTGCTTTTAGAAGTGAGCTTGCAGTTTCTATAATCTCTTCTAGGGTACACTTTATTTCATGTCGTGCTATTGCTATATTTTCCTTGGGACTAACCCTTCCTTCATTTACACGAAAATACGGTGGGTTAGTGACAACCCGGTCCCATTTTTTGTTGCCAAATAGTCTTGCTGAATCTCTTAAATCCCCTTGGATAATACTTATACTTTTTTCAAAATTATTATATTCAATACTTCTTTGTGCCATATAAGCAAGTTCTTTTTGAATTTCAATGCCAGTTATCTTCAAATTATTTTCTCTTTGAATCAATAATAGGGGTATTATCCCCGATCCTGTCCCCAGATCTAGTATACTATCCCCTGGATGAAACCCTATAAAATGCACTAGCAAAACACTATCCTCGGAAAACCTATAATATTCCTTATTCTGAATTATTTTTAGACCTGAACCTATATCTTCAAGCCTCTCACCTTCAAGCAAGATCATTTTAAGCCTTCTTTAGGGGAATCCGCGGAAAACTGTTTTTTAAAAAATCCTAGACAAAAAAGGCAGTCCTTTCCTTCAGATCTAATACCCCCAAATTGTGCTGGACAAATATGAAAGCCTTCCTTATATAACTTCTGTAAATTCGCATAACCTCTATCTTCTGTGTCATCATTATAAATACGTGCAAGTAGTAATTCGTTTTGTTGTTCCAAGGCATAAACGTGCATTTTTAGATCTCTAATTTCCTTAAGCATGCCCTCAAGTTTTTGTTCCATTTCCATTATGGATTCTGTAAGTTTCATTTAGACCAACTCCAATCTACTTGGTTTGGACTTCTTCAATTTCCCCAAACCCAAAATCTAGAATCTGGACATCTTCAGTCATTTCCACCTTTACTGTGGACTTAAGAATGTTAACATCTATGATTTTTCCAGTTCCCTGTGGAGTCTTAACTATCTTTCCTACATTCGGTGCATTTTTTCTTTCCTCTTGATAAAAGTCATTTTCATATTTTAAGCAACACATGAGTCGTCCACATATGCCAGATATTTTACTAGGACTTAAAGATAAGTTCTGGTCCTTTGCCATTCTTATTGAAACTGGTTCAAAATCCCCTAAAAAAGAATGACAACATAAAACCCGACCGCAAGAGCCCAAACCACCAAGCATTTTTGCTTCGTCCCTTACTCCAATTTGTCTAAGCTCTATTCTAGTTCTAAAAATACTTGCAAGGTCTTTAACCAACTCTCTGAAATCAACCCTACCCTCAGCAGTAAAATAAAATATTATTTTACTTACATCAAAAGTATATTCCACATCTACTAGTTTCATTGGCAATTGATGCTCATCAATTTTATTCTGACATGCTTCAAAGGCCTCTTGTTCCTTCTGAAGATTGTCTTCTGCCTGTTTTTCATCTTCTTCTGTTGCTTTTCTAACCACATTTTTAAGAGGTAAAACTACTTCTTCTTCTGTCACCTCTTTTATTCCAATCACTACTTCCCCATATTCAAGCCCTCTAGCAGTCTCCACAACTACATTATTGCCCACAGAGAGATCAAATTTACCAGGATCAAAATAATATATTTTGCCTGCTTTTTTAAATCGTATACCTATTACCTTATACATTATAAATGCCTCCTCTTCGAGACTACTGTCTTAATATCTACCTTTACAGGTTACATTTCTTGATAGTAAAAAATAGATTCTCCAGCAACAATCTTTTATTTACATTTCGATCTACATTTTTTAAGCTAGTATATAGTTTTTCCAGTATCTTTACCAGTTGCTCATAGTTTACAGCAATTTTATTCAAATTACTATTAGGTAATTCAGTTGCATTTATTAGTGTGTTTTCTTGTGTCGATTTCAAGACTATTAAATCTCTGACTATTACCATTAAACCATTAATTTTTAACTTGATGTTTTCTTTATCTTCTTTTTCCAATTTATCTATAATTAAAATGGTTTTCTCAATATCTTGATTTAATACATCTTCCATGATAGAGATTATCTCTAGATAGTCTCTATCATAAAATTCCTCACCAAAATATATCTTTTGACATCGAGATAAAATTGTATCAGGCATCTCCCTCTGACTGTCGGCTAGTAAAATAAACACAGTTTGAGGTAATGGGTCCTCCAAGGTCTTTAATAAACTATTTGCTGCCTGTAAGGTTAGCTTGTCAGCCTCCTCAAAAATAATTATCTTATATCTTCCTTCATATATTTTAAAGGATAGATGCTTTTGTAAGTCTCTTATTTGTTTTATTTTTATACTGCTACCATCTGGCTTTAATGTATAAATATCCGGATGAGAATCCGTGCTGATTTTATAGCAGTTTGCACAGACACCACAGGCTTCGCCCCCAGCTTTCAAGTCCAGGCAGTTTAATGACATTGCCAATTGAGTAGCATGATTTCTAAGGTCATTAGATCCTAGGAAAAGATAAGCATGGACCACATGGTCCTTTTCTACCTTTTGTTTTAATAAGCTCATTGGGTTGCTGTTTAACAATTAAAGACCCCCTTTAAGCTTTTCCTCAACCAATTTTACTATCTCGGCAAAAATCAAGTCTTGATTGCGATTAGCTGAAATAGTTTTTATTCGTTTTTCCTTCAAAGCTAATTCTTTAAATCCCTGGTATACCTGCTCATGGAAACTTATAGCCTCTTGTTCAAGACGATCCATGGACTTTTGTTTGTTACGAATCCTTGTTAAACCAGCTTCAACAGGTAAATCTAAAAATATTGTCAAGTTAGGGATAAAATCCTCTACAACAAGCTTATTTATTTCAACAACTAGTGGCAGGTTGAGATTCCTTCCATAGCCCTGATATGCTATACTTGAATCTACAAACCGGTCACTAATTACAGTTTTCCCTTCTTTTAAAGCAGGAATTATAATTTCTTCAAGATGCTGGGCCCGACTAGCAGCATATAAAAGGACCTCTGTTTTAAATCCTAATTCTCTATTCTCTGGATTTAAGAGTGTACTTCTAATTTGTTCCCCAACAGAAGTTCCACCTGGCTCTCTTGTTAAAACGATAGCATGACCCTTTGCTTTTAAATACTCACCTAATCGTACCGCCTGGGTAGACTTTCCAGACCCGTCTGGGCCTTCAATTGTGATAAATATCCCTCGCATAGTATTTCTCCTTATTCATCAACTATTAAAATAGCATTTAAGTTTCTGTCACTAAAGCCTTGCCAGTGTCCATCCGATAACTTAATATATTTGATGAACTCAATTACTTCATGTGTAATTAGTTCTCCAGGACAAATAATAGGTATTCCTGGTGGATATGGACAAAAGGTTTCGCCTGATATCAATCCATGTGCCTCTTCTATTCTAACTTTCCTTTTACTAGCAAACAATGCCTCCCGTGGTAATTTTTTTTGAGGTGGTATTGGGGGCATTACTACTGGACAATTGCTCTGAATACTTTCGCCTTTAAATTTTTCACTTATATCCTTTATTGCCTTTACAAATCTTTTACCTATATCTAGATCATCATATAGTGTAACTATTGCAACCAGATACTTGTCAAGGGCCATCTCAACTTGAATTCCATAATCCTCCCTTAGTATTTGGGCTAATCTATAACCAGTTAATCGGTTATAGATAACAACTATTTTCGTTGGATCCAATTCCCTAGGATGTACATCTTCGGGAATTAGGCAGTGGAAACCACTTACCTCATTAACCTTTTCTCTAATATAATTAGCCACTTCAAGGCAGTTTGCTAAAAGCTTTTCTCCGTTTCTTTCAATATTGTATCTCATAAGCTCCAAAGAAGCTAATAAAATATAGGACGGACTTGTAGACTGAACTAGAGAAAGTGACAGTCTTAGTTTTGCCTTATCAACATTATTGCTAACATGTAAAAGTCCTGTCTGTGTGAGTGAACCAAGGGTCTTATGAGTTCCATGAACCACATAATCTCCTCCTAAATCAATTGAGCTTTTTGGCAAGAATCTGTTAAACTTGAAATGAGCACCATGGGCCTCATCTACTATTTGAGTACATTTTTTATCAATCATAAGTAATGGTTGCACTATACCTTCATAGGTAGGTCTAACATTAAATACGATTTCAATATTCTCTTTAATATCCTGTTTGAGCAGATCCAAGTTCACTCCAAGGGGAACCCCATATTCTTCATGAAACTCTATGGGAACATAAACTGGTTTGGCTCCAGTAAAAAACAACGAAGAGAGCACCGACTTGTGACTATTTCTTGGTATCAGCACTTCTTTTTTGGGAATCACAGATGTTAGAAAGGCAGCCTGGATTCCAGCTGTAGCTCCATTTATTAAAAAATAAGAAGAACTCGCCCCAAACAATCCGGCAACTAGTTTTTCAGATTCTTCTATGGCTCCTGTAGGATTATGTAGATCATCTATACCCGGTAATTCAGTAACATCTATTCCATATACATTAGATTCTATTAGGTTATGTCCTGGCAGTATAGGTTTTCCTTTATGGCCAGGCATATGCAAACGCACGTTATTTTCTATAATGTAGTTATTTAGGCTGTCTAAAATGGGTGTTCTCATAAGCTATCTCACTATATGCTCCTTATATTCAAAGAAATCAATACTTTGTCCAATTTTAGCATAAATAAAAAAAATTAGCTAGAATACAAACTTTGTACCCTAGCCACAATACCAAAGTGCCTTCAATTGTTCTTTAAAATTAAAATAATATTGATCATCCACAGGCGTTTGAATTATACGTTTTTCACAAGCGGAACATATTAATTTGGATCTGATTAACAGGCCACCATCGAGTCCATTAAAGGGTTTTGTTTTACATATAATACAGGTTGGAGTTAAATTGTCTTTATAAAGGCTATCCATGCTCATCACCTACTATTAAAGATAGTTCATTGTATGCTCACCATTTATAAAGTTGCAAGAGAAACACTGGAAAAAAAGGATAAGCATCACTTATCCTTAGTATTACCAGCTTTTTATTAAATTCTACCTTATATTGGATCTTTATTTTTGTGTCTCCTTAATTAACTTCACAATCTCTCCTCTTTCAGGAAAGCGCCCAGTATTTTTTTTAGTAAAGATAACCTTATTATCAATAATTACATCAAAAACTCCTCCAGAACCAGGCTCACATTCAACCTCTACTTGAGGATATTCCTTTTCGATTTCTTCTGCTACACTAGCAGCCTGAGGTTGATAGCCTCAGCCAGCACAAAAAAGAACCTCTATGTACTTCATTGATGCCACCCCTTCCTAAAATTTTAATGGATGCTTTGTAACCTTTTATTTCTCCATTAGTATACTGCATTCCTTTTAGAATCTATGAATTCACCTTAATTCAAATGGAGAATTTATGAATTCACTTAAAAATCACATTTCCTAGTAATTTATATGATAAACTAGTTTATGACAGGCTTAATGCTAATCTATGACTTTTCGACAAGGCCTGAGTAAATTGTAATAAAATGGGACAAGTGAACCTTAATAGTTAAACAATATGAATACTAATTGAGAGGAGAATATAATAATGAAAATTACCTTTTACGGTGGTGCTGAAACTGTTACTGGCTCCTGTTATCTCGTAACAACTGATACTAAGGAAAAAATTCTTGTTGATTGTGGTCTTTTTCAGGGAAATAAAACGGTAAAGGAAAGAAACTACGGAGACTTTCCTTTTAATCCCGCTGAAATAGATTGGGTGCTTTTAACACATGCTCACATCGATCATAGCGGACGTATACCTAAACTCTACAAGAAGGGTTATAAAGGCCCTGTTATTACCACTAATATTACCAAAGAAATGTGCTCCGTTATGCTTCCTGATAGCGGCCACATTCAGGAAATGGAAATAGAGCGAAAAAACAGAAAGAATCTCAGGGCTGGCAAGCCTCTACTTGAGCCCATTTATACCGCCGCAGATGCAGAGGATTGCATAAAACATTTTGATGGTAAGCAATATAATGAACTGATCAAGCTTAACGATAACATTAGCATCCGCTTCAAAGATGCAGGACACATTCTCGGCTCAGCCATCATAGAAGTATGGGTTAAAAATGCCCAAGGTTCTAAAAAAATAACTTTTACAGGTGATTTGGGTGGTTACGAGAAACCTTTGGTCAATGATCCAGAGTTTCTAGAGGAGACTGATTATCTTCTTATTGAATCCACCTATGGTTCTAGAAGTCATGATGAGGACATGACAAGGGCAGGTAAACTCGAAGCAATAATAGAAGAGACATTTAAAAGTGGTGGGAACCTAGTTATCCCTTCCTTTGCAGTAGAAAGAACTCAAGATTTACTTTTTGACTTGAACAAGCTTGTTGAAGCAGGAAAGATAAGTCCGAGCAGCATTTTTGTGGACAGCCCCTTAGCTATTGCCATAACAGAAATCTTTTGCAAGAATATTGATAGTTGCGATGAAGAAACTCAAGACTTTGGTCGCACCTCTGGAAAATGCCCTTTATTAATTAATAATTTAAGATTTACCAGAACGGCAGAGGAATCCAAAGCTATCAATAAAATTAGAAGTGGAGCAATTATCATCTCTGCTAGTGGTATGTGCGACGCAGGTCGTATTAAGCACCATTTAAAGCATAACCTATGGCGAAGTAATTCTACTGTTTTGTTTATTGGCTACCAAGCTAAAGGTACCCTAGGAAGAAATATTCTTGAAGGAGCTTCTAAGGTAAAAATTCATGGTGAAGACGTTACTGTTAACGCCAGAATAGAAAGCATCAAAGGATATTCTTCCCATGCGGACCAGGAGGACCTTCTAAAGTGGATAGGTAATATTACTAATAAGCCAGATTTGGTTTTCTTAGTTCATGGAGAACTAGAAGAAAGCTCTACACTTAAATCACTAATTGAACAGGATTACCAAATCGAAACCCATATTCCTTGTTACCTTGAAGAATATCCTCTATCAACAGAGGCTAAACCTTTATGTCTATCCCATGAAGTTCGCGATAAAGAAGTAGATTTAGATGAACAGTTAGATAGTTTGATGAGGCAGTTTTATTCTGTTGGCAAAAATCTAATCTCAGATAAAAAATACCAGGAAACTGAAGAGCTCATTAAGGAGATTAAGAAAAAATTGATTAGCTAAATGAGAAGGACACCCCGTGAAATAACGGGTATGGTTTTAGGTGCAAAATTGATATATTAATAATAAAATGGAGTTCAAACTGGCGTTTAGTTTGAACTCCATTTTATTATTATGCATTTTCCTTAACACAATCTTCTCATATTCCCTTCTATCATATCTGAGTCCTCATTTTAAGTCTAAAATTATCGTTTCATGTCAACTTTTTCATCTTCAAATCATTTACTCTAGTTTAAATCTTTGTTGTAGAATCTTGTATTTCACTTCTGTCATAAATGCCGTTTTTTTGGTATTGTTGAAGATCACCAGGTAGGTACTTCTGGACCAAGGTTGGATTTCGGCTACCATATCCAGGTTGATTAGAAAACTTTGATGAGCACGGAAAAAGTTGTTTTTATCAATTCTTTTGTCTAGCGTATCTAATGCTTCATAAGTGCTCATCTGTTTAGTATCGCTAGTAACTATTATCGTCTTTCTTTTCTCCCTCCCCACTAAAATTATCTTTTCGACATCAACAAACACCAGATTACGGTCAACCTTAAGCGCTACTTTTCTAGAATTTGTGATTTGATGCTCAGGTTTTACATCCCTGGATCTTGCCCTTTCTTTGAGTTTCAACAGATAATTTATTTTCTCAATGGTTTCCTTTATTCGTTCAATTTTATAAGGCTTTAGGAGGTAATCAAAGGCATACAGTTCAAAAGCTTCTTGCATATAGTTACTGAAACCTGTTGCATAAACTAGAAAAATCTCGGGATTGATGTCTAGAATTTCTCGTGAAGCTTTAAATCCATCTTTTTCAGGCAAGTCAATATCCATAAATATTACCTGTGGACTTAAAGCTTCTGTCATTTCCACAGCCTCAGTACCATTAACAGCCTCACCAATAACCTCTGTTCCAGGGATATTTGTTAGGCTTTTTTTTAGGATTAGCCTCATCTTGGGATCATCTTCTACTATTAAGACCTTCATCTAAAAACCTCACTCTATTTCCTTAGCATTTTTGGAACTTCCGGCTGATACCAGGTTACGAAACTAGCTGGTTGTACTACCCATCCTGCAATAAGCATCACAGTAGCAGCACATTGAGTTAAAATAGCTCTGTTCATTTTACTAAACATTTACTTCTCCTCCTTTCGCTAAAATTTTGCCCATTAATCTATCTATAAAGCCGACAACCCTATATCCTGCAGGGGTTAGGCTAAAGGCCTGGGTTACATGGGCAAAGATACTGCCTATTATGAGTGAATTAATCTGGCTTATTGGAAATATTAAAAGACATATACTCACTAGACTTGACCATATAAAAATCCAGATAATCGTGAGCCTTTTAAGTTTAGGTTGTTCATCATCGGAAAGGGGTTTGTTTTCTGTTTCCGCAGGAGCCCATTTCAAACTTATAAGGAGGCTGATTAAAGTTACAAAAACTAGTAAGGTAATAATAGTAGGTAAAGCTATCAGGGTAAAGTTTTGGGATATCTTTCCCATAGCAATAAAAATTATCAGACCAAAAATCAAACAACGACTATATGTAGCTAAATGTACTCCCCCTGACAGTAAGCGGTAAATACCTGAAGTTACAAAGATAACTAAAACATGAGGGAGAATACCTAGTAAACTTGCCAATGAAAAAAGAATAACCACTTTTATTAAACCTGTTATTATTACTTCAAAACCGTACCTTAACACATCTACAGAGTCCTGGTCATAATCTAGTTTATTACCAAGATTATGTGCTAGCTTTAGAGATAGCAAACGAAGATTCATTATCTCTCCTCCCTGCTGTGGGAATTTGTATAATAAACATGGTCCAGTTGGAATTAGAATTAACAACAACTGTGCCATTATACTTTTCTATAATTTGCTTGACAATATATAGTCCCATGCCTCTGTTCTTAGTTTTTGTAGAAAAGCCTGGTAAAAAGAGTTTTTCTTTTACTTTAACATGAATACTTGGTCCATCATTGGCAACAGATAAAACATAATTGTTTTCTCCTCTGGCAAGGTCTAGACTTATGGTAGGTTGTTGTGAAAGTTTTCTTGATTTTAATGCTTCAATGGCATTATCCAAAAGGTTTGATAGAATAAGATTAATTTCATGGGTTTTTAGGGGGAATTTCTGTATTTTTGTTTGTATATTTATGTCAAATTTAATACCCATGCTTTCCATTTGACTGCTCTTGACATGTAGGAGTGCACTCACACCAAGATCATCTAATCTAATAAGATTATTGGTTACAACTACTTCTGACATGGTTTCTTCTAGATATTTTTTTGCTTCAGTATATTCATCTACTGCCAAAAGTCCATAAACAGTTTGTAGCTCGTGATTGAAGTTATGACGCTGTACCCTCATGGTAGTAATTAAACTTTCAAGATTTTCAATATTTTCTAACTGTACCTGCTTTCTTACCTCTTCTTCTGTCACCTCCAGTACCCGACGAACTAGTACAATTGAAATTATTGTCAAAATGCCAATTATAATGTTCATGGGGTACATAAAACTAGTTAGTGTCCCTGCGATAAATACTCCCTGTGCTGAAATAAAACTACTTAAATTTAGAAGTGCTAATATCATCAGTTGAAATGTAATGATAATAATTATAGGAAATGCTCTATTAATAGTATCCATTTTCACCTTCCTCATTAATTATAATACTTCATAGAAACTTATAATTTATAAGCCTGAAGTCAAAAAAGTAAACAAGTAAAACAACAAGTAACATGGTTACCCCCTGGGGTAAAAAGAAGAGTATCCGCAATCTTGCATTATTTAAAATAACTTCTAAAGGTATGCCCGTGATATCTAAAAGCATTGGTACAAAAGTTGCATCAATTACTGTATAAATTGATATGCTTACCAGCATTGCTGCTAAGACAAATCTAAAGGGTACACGTAAAACTAACCAGATAACTACTGTAAATAATAGTCCTTGCAGCAAAGTGTGAACCCCAAAAATAATAGGTAGCATTCTAACAAAATATGAAATTGTTGCTTGTACTACACCTATTAGCACCAACTTTCCAATGGGTGGTTTAATTCCAAACAGCATAAGTCCAAGAGCCGAAATCATAATTTCTTCTGGTATAGATATTAACAATACAGCTACTAATGGCATTTTATCCACTTTTATCTCACCCCCTAATTATTTGATATTCCTCAACCCATTCCTTTCTGTCATGTCTGAATCCTCGCTTTTAATGTCTAAAACCTCCTTTTCAATGTCTGAAATTTCGTATAGGATATTTAATGTGTAAAATAGAGATTAAAAAATAAAAAGGCTGTTCCAGGTACTCCTGATGAACAACCTTTTATTAATGCAACCTGGCAGTCATAGCTTATAGCTTTAGACCCATAGCTTTGCGTCACCACCTTTCGATGGCTTTGCCCTATTTAAATATTGTTATTATATACAATTCGTGACGTTTATGGGATTTCCTTCTAATTTTATGCAATTAAATATAATTATTATCACCTGCCAATTGTATGATCTCGGATTGCTTGTCCTAGTTGATCAACCCTTTGTTTTAGAACATCAATTTTCTTTTCAAACCTCATTAGAAGATATATGGCTATAGCAATAGGGAAGCCAACATTTCCAATAGCGTTAAGCCATTCATTGATCCCATTCATTTCACCACCTCCTCCAGCGTTAATCTCTCCTTTAAAATTAACTTCCATAAATTTACTTTTATTCCTTTGTCTCATGTCTCAATCCTCGCTTTTTATGTCTGAAACTTCGTTTTGGATGTCTATATTTAGTAAAACAAAACTTGTCTTCTGATGGTACAAAATAAAATAGGCAGGGTTTATCTGCCTATTGAAATCTTCCAGCCAAAGCTTCAAATATTAACCTGATATGGTTGACGTTTAATCCATTCCTTTTCTTGTATGCTGCACACCATTAACATCAATATAATAGTCATCTTTATATATCAGCTCTGAGATAGGTACTACCTGTAACCCTCTTTCTTTGAAATCTTTTAGTATCTCAATCAAAGCATCTGGAGTATTTTCCCCATCGTTATGAAATAAGATTATATCGCCTGCATCCGCTTTTATGACCCTTTCAACCATGGCACCTGATGTGATGTTTTTCCAATCAAGAGAATCAACACTCCACTGGATAGGATAAATATTAAGCTCGCTACATATTTGGATGAGCCGATTATTGTATGCTCCAAAGGGTGGTCTAAACAGATTTGCCTCAAAACTTGTTATATCCTTGATCATTTTTTGGTTGTTAAGTAGTTCCTTTTTTATTTGCTCTTCACTTAGCTTTGTGAAATCCGGATGGCTTACTGAATGCATACCAATTTCATGTCCCCTGGAAATAATCTTTTTTGCCTTATCTGGATAATCCTCAAGCCAAATATTAACTAAAAAGAAGGTTGTTTTTACTTCATACTCATCTAGAATATCCAATATCCTGTCCGTTCTAGTGGCACCCCAGCTAGCATCAAAGCTAATAGCCAGGTTTTTCTCCTCACTTGCTACCTTATAAATAGGTAATAACCTATTACTCCTACTACTAGTAACTGCCTCCCATGGTTTTAAATAGAAACTCAGGGCTACAAGTAAAATGCATATACTCACAATACAAGCAATGAATTTTTCCCTTCTGCCAATATAGTAAAGCCTCATAAAACCCCTCCTAATATTCTCCATTCACCTCCACTATAAATATATTGATCCTCAAAATAAAAATAACTGCTAAATCTTTCATATTTTAAACCAAAAAAACCTTGCTTTTCCGCAAGGCTAATGCTCAATTCTGCTATTTCATATGGCCTTTTTCTATTCTTTTTATTATCCAACATGCTGAAAACCCAAAAATAATGGTGGGTATTATTAGTAAAACCGAAGTTTGATCATCTATTGAAATTTTATTAAAATCACCAAATAATAGAACCCCATTATTAATAACGTGTATAAAACCACCTAAAAAAATTCCTTTTAATCCAACATATTTCATATCAGTATACCTTAGAATTATATAAAAGAGTACTCCTAAAAAAGCAGCATAGACAAAATCTGAAAAAACTCCATTTATAATAGAAAAGATGCTGCCTAATGTATGGTTACCATGATATCCGCTTGCTATATGTAGATATGTTGTTTTAATTAATCCCACATAGTATAATGGTAGAGCAACACCTAATTTAACCAAATTCCCTATTATTCCAGCCAATGCGCCAAAAACTATTATATCCCTTTTCAATACAAAAACTCCTTTGATATGGCACCAAGTAGTAAGAACATCACTATATCAACATCTATATTCAGATTTTTCCCTAATCCTACAACTATATATCTGGGAATAAACGGAAAGTTAAGCATAAAAATAAAACCCTTACTTTTACGAGTAAGGGTAAAACTTTTTGCACCTTTTAATTTTTAGGTTAACTACCTATACTACACTCAATAATCATCCATACACCTGCTTCACCCTTTTCAAGAGGTTGAATCATTTCAATGATATATTCTTCGCCCATATGAATGGCTTTAACTGATGCTGTGGGTACAGTATCTTGAATGATTCCAATTAGCTCAAATTCTGTTTCTGAACTAAAACCTAGCATTCTTCCTTCTTTAGCAGCAACCTCCTCTGGATTAAATCTCCATGTTTCAAACCCATCTTCTGCTCTGTCCTGCAGCCACTTAGCACGCTCTTCATCCATGAATACTGGATAAGTGACAATTTCAGGTCTTTCCCATGGTTCTGATAATAAATAATGTCCTCCAAAGCTCACATCACTTCTCCCTTCCACTAGGACCTGTACCATTTCCACTCCTGGTAAATCAGTAAGTGTTAAAAATAGTGATCTAATTGCAGCAGCCTCACCTGCCGTTCCAGGAATACTTATCCCACTTTTGAAATTCACATATGCTATTTCCTCTTTTATCTCCACTCCTATAAGCTCTGTATCTTCAGGAAATGTCCTATGAAGATGGGGTTGTTCAGGTCCCTTCAAAAACTCTAGAACTACTCTTTTTGCTAGATTAGTTTCGCCACTCTCCAATTCCCTAAATTCAGGTATTACATGTTGGGCTTGCCAGTCTGAGAAGTATATAGCAACTTCAGCAGTTTCAGTTGCCACATCAGGTTCAACTACAGGGGCATCATCTGAAGGCTTTAGTGGAGGCGATTGACCATATAGCGCTCCATTACCACAAGCACTTATCAATAGACCAATTAAAATAACTAGAAACAATAGTGATAATTTTTTCACTAGGTATCACTCCTTTCACCTACTACGATAACTCTATATTATTACAAATCTTTTTAACATCTGTTACATATAATTTAAAATTGTTACACAAATATTAAAAAGCATTAATACCTAGTAATTCGCTTTGGGTAAATATAAAGTGAACTTTGTTCCCTTTCCCAATTGGCTTTCCACAGAAATATCTATATTCAGCCTTGAGCTTAATTCTTTCACTAGTGATAACCCCAGACCAAAGCCGCCCTGTGCACCAGTTCTAGCACCATCAACCCTATAAAACCTATCAAAAACTTTTTGCAAATTCTCATGCGTTATTCCAACTCCGGAATCCTTAATAGTTAATGTAATTCTGTCATCACTTTCAAGCAGTATTATTTCTACAATTCCTCCACTTGGAGTATATTTAATGGCATTTTCCACTAGGTTATGAATTATCCTAAACAGAGAAGTATATTCACTACTTACTTTTATCTTAGGTACATCAACCAACACTTTAATGTTCTTCTCCTGTGCAAGTATGTTAAACCTATGACAAATCTTTCTTATTAGTGAGTCGAGTTCAACTACCTCAAAATTAATTATTTTTTCCTTTTGTGATTCCAGTCTTGTTAACTCCAATAGGTTATTTACTAGGGTTGAAAGTCTATCAATTTCCATATTCATATCAGCTAAAAATTCATTGACTTTATCCTTATCAAGATCCTTGGAATTTTGTAGTGACTGAACAAGAATTTTTATTGTGCTAAGGGGTGTTCTTATTTCATGGGAAGCATCCGCAATAAATCTTCTTTTTATAATGTCCTGGTTCTCCAACTCTTCGGCCATTTTGTTAAATGTATCCGCTAATTGTCCAAACTCATCCTTTGATTTATAATCTACGCGATATGCCAGATTACCCTCAGCTAACTTCCCAGATGCACGTGTTAGTTTATTTAATGGTTTAGTCAGGTAACTAGCAAATATAACACTAAAGATAACAGTAATCAAGCTTCCTAAACCTGTACTTAATAGTATTCTATTTAAAATTTGATTCTTTAAAATGGAGAATTCATTTAAAGATTTAGAAAGAAATACTGCTCCAATTACTTGCTCTTCTCTAAAGATAGGTATTGCGCTATACATTACTTCACCATAATCTGGTGTTGAATAAATTTGTGCAGAACTATTACCTTGAAGTGCCGTAATAATTTCACCATGATTTATTATCTCACCTGTAAGATCATTAGCCTGTCCACTTTGAGAATCTAATATCACCCTGTTTTCCATGCCTATGATTAAAATTCGTAAAGAGAATTGTCTGCTCAATTCTTTTATCTCTTCAATTACTATGGAAGGCCTGTCTAAATGATATCTAATAGCATTAGAAACTATGCTTCCTTGAGTAAATGTATTAACTCTGTATTGGCTTTCATATTCACTTTTAAAATAATTGAACAACAAAAGTCCTGAAGCCAAAGCAAGAAAACCTATAAGCAGTAGGTAACTTAAAACAAGCCGAACCCTTAAGCTAAACTTCATATGCTATCACCTGCGCTGTCCATTAAAATAATAACCCATTCCCCATTTAGTACAGATTATTTGTGGTTCTTCGGGCTCAGCCTCTATTTTAGCTCTAAGTCTTCTCATATGGACATCCACAGTCCTTGGACTGCCATAGTAATCATATCCCCAAACCTTATCAAGTAATTCATCCCTACTAAAAATCTTGCCAGGGAAATGGGATAACAGGGTAAATATTTCAAATTCTTTTGTACTCAATATAATTTCTTTACTATCTAGGAAGGTTTTTCTTGTATCCAATTGGATGGACAGATTTCCTATAGGGGTTGTATACTTTTTAATTTGTTGTTTTTCTTCCTTATCGGTATCATCCCAAGATACCCTTCTTAACAATGCTTTTATTCTAGCTAAAAGTTCTCTAAAATTAAAAGGTTTATTTAAATAATCATCTGCCCCAACTTCTAACCCTAATATCTTCTCTATTTCATCTTCTTTAGCTGTTAACATTATGATAGGCACTACTGAAAAATCTCTTATTCTGCGGCACACTTCAATACCATCCATTCCTGGTAGCATTAGGTCAAGTACAACTAAACTATATTCATTTTCTTTGATTTTATCTAATCCATCTAAACCATTATGAGAAGTTTCAACACTTAGTCCATGATTTTCTAATTGTAACTTTAATCCTTTTACAAAAGTTACCTCATCATCTATCACAAGAATTTTCTCTATCTTATCAGTCACCATGTCACATCCCATAGATCATTAGTTTACCTTATTTTATCATATTGAAAGAACAACTTCATGCCTGATCCATTTTAATTCTCTCCTCCTTGTACTTTTTTAAAAGTGCATTTAACCTGCTTTTGCTATAATCTACTTCTTTAGCAGCTACATCAATAAAGATTTCCTCAGCATTATTTAAGTTTTGTTGTGCATAGTTAAACTGATCCTTTGCCTCATTGATTTCATATAACAATCTAGAAAGATCATCTTGATCACATATTCTGCTCATTTTATTAATCCGGAATATACTTTTTAAGACTTTCACTTTTTTCAACTCCCCAATAATTATTTTCTTTTATAAGCAAATTATGTACATACTAGATAAATGTACTCGGTTAATTTCTTTAGATTTTTATGATAGTTTTTTAATATTTTATGTTAGAAACCCTATAATATTGTATTTTTTATTATTTATGTATATTCTACCCATATTCCGAAGGATAATAATAATCAATCTTAGTATTGACTTGTAAACCATCTAATGTTAACTTATTAAAGAATTAGTTTGTATATTATAAAGGAGGAAAAATATTTATGTTCAAAGTAGCTATAGTAGGCTATGGAAATATTGGTAAGTTTGCTTATGAGGCAATTGAAGCTGCACCAGACATGCAATTAGTTGGTGTAGTAAGGAGATCTGGTTCTGTGGGAAAGCCTGTTCCCCCAGAGTTAAATAACGTTCCAATTGTTAGTGATATAAGAGACCTTAAAGAAGTAGATGTAGCTCTTTTATGCACACCAACACGTTCTGTAGAGGAATATGGTAAAGACATTTTAGAACTGGGTATTAATACTGTGGATAGTTTTGATATCCACGAAAAAATTGTTGATCTTCGCACATCATTCCAAAAAAGTGCAAAAACAGGTAATTCAGTAGCAGTTATTTCAGCAGGATGGGACCCGGGGAGCGATTCCATGATACGATCTATGTTTGAATTCATAGCACCCAAGGGAATTACATATACAAATTTCGGGCCAGGAATGAGTATGGGTCACTCAGTAGTAGTTAAAGCTATTTCCGGTGTTAAAGATGCTTTATCAATGACAATTCCTGTTGGGACAGGCATTCATAGAAGACTCGTTTATGTTGAGTTAGAAAGCAATGCAGATTCAAAAGCTGTAGAAGAAGCAATCTTAAATGACCCTTACTTTATAAATGATGAAACAAAGGTTTTCTTTGTTAATGATGTTAACAAGCTTATAGATATGGGTCATGGTGTTTTAATGGAACGTAAGGGTGTTTCAGGATATACTCATAATCAATTATTTACATTTGAAATGAGAATAAACAATCCAGCCCTTACTGCTCAAATTATGGTTGCATCAGCAAGGGCTAGCTTTCAACAAAAACCTGGTGCTTATACAATGATAGAAATGCCTATAATTGATTATTTATATGGCAATAAAGAAGAATTAATTGCAAAACTAGTATAGAAAATCAGAAGGGTCTTACCTAAATTCAATTTTTAGGTAAGACCCTTTCTTATCAGTTTTGGGACATTCCTCAGCTTCAAAGATTTGATCTGTAATTGAGGTACGCACCCATACCTTAGACGATGTGTTCCCTTTCTGCTATAGAATCAAAAAAACTAGCTCTCATAGCTAGTTAAAATTCAAATGGCTCCCCGGGCTGGACTCGAACCAGCAACAACTCGGTTAACAGCCGAGTGCTCTACCATTGAGCTACCAGGGAATATGGTAAAGCCTAAATCATTTAAGATTTAAGCTTCGCTTTTAAAAATTAATTCGGCAACGACCTACTCTCCCAGGAAAACCTAGTACCATCGGCGCTGGAGGACTTTACTTCCGTGTTCGGTATGGGAACGGGTGTTACCCCTCCGCCATCGCCACCGAAAATCTATAGAGTTTTTAGCAGTTTTAAAATTCGTTAGAATTTAAAAACTTGCGTTATTCTCTCAAAACTACACAGCGTATTCTACCTGCAATACTAGATGTCTGATATCAGATGTCCGAAGTCCGATTTTATTCTGACTCCTGACTTCTGAATTCTGACTTCTGTTATTTTAGATCAAGCCCTCGACTTATTAGTACCGGTCGGCTACAGACATTACTGCCCTTACACCTCCGGCCTATCTACCTGATGTTCTCTCAGGTGTCTTACCTGGTTACCCAGTGGGAAATCTTATCTTGAGGGGGGCTTCGTGCTTAGATGCTTTCAGCACTTATCCCTGCCAAACTTAGCTACCCAGCTATGCCGTTGGCACGACAACTGGTGCACCAGAGGTTTGTTCACCCCGGTCCTCTCGTACTAGGGACAACTCCTCTCAAATTTCCTGCGCCTGCGGCGGATAGGGACCGAACTGTCTCAC
Source organism: Desulfitibacter sp. BRH_c19 (assembly GCA_001515945.1). NCBI lineage: Bacteria > Bacillati > Bacillota > Clostridia > Neomoorellales > Desulfitibacteraceae > Desulfitibacter > Desulfitibacter sp. BRH_c19. The sequence goes on along the minus strand of LOER01000011.1, from coordinate 25 downwards.
GACGTTCTGAACCCAGCTCACGTAC
>LOER01000010.1 GCA_001515945.1 Desulfitibacter sp. BRH_c19 | reverse complement strand
CTAGAACTACTGGCGGCTTTGCACTGGTATTTCTACGCATTGCAAAAGACACAATGCTAGAACTACTGGCGGCTTTGCACTGGTATTTCTACGCATTGCAAAAGACACAATGCTAGAACTACTGGCGGCTTTGCACTGGTATTTCTACGCATTGCAAAAGACACAATGCTAGAACTACTGGCGGCTTTGCACTGGTATTTCTACGCATTGCAAAAGACACAATGCTAGAACTACTGGCGCAAGCCAAGTTTTGTTTTATCATCTGGTTTGATCTAACTGATAATTAAGATCTTATTTCAATTTAGGGGGAGAATAATGTTAAATGTTGGAAATAGCATTAAAAGAATTGATGCCATTGCTAAGGTACGCGGTCAAGCTAAATATGTTGATGATCTCGTTTTAAAAGAGGTTTTAGTGGCTAAGGTGTTACGCAGTACTATTGCAAACGGGTGGGTTAAACGAATTGACGTCAGTAAAGCCAGAACTGTTCCAGGTGTTGAGGCCATAGTTACCTATGAGGATGTTCCCAGACACACTTTCCCTACAGCGGGCCACCCCTACTCTAAAGATCCCAATCATCAGGATGTGGCAGATAGAAACCTGCTTTCTAGGAGAGTACGTTTTTATGGTGATGAAATAGCCGCAGTTGTAGCAGTAGATGAATTAACTGCAGAACAAGCATTGAGACTGATTGAAGTGGAATATGAAGAGTATGAACCAATTTTGACAGCAGAAGATGCTCTCAAGGAAGGTGCTGTTGAAATACATCAAGGGACAAAAAATATTATTAAAAATACCGGGTATGAATTAGGTGATCTAGAAGCAGCTTATGCAGAAGCAGATTATGTTTTTGAAGACGAATTTAAGACCAGTACTGTGCAGCATTGTCATTTGGAAAACCATATTTCTTACGCTTACGTGGAAAGTGATGGACGTATTGTTATTAACACTTCTACCCAGATACCCCATATTGTAAGAAGAATAGTTGGGCAGGCACTAGATATTCCCTGGGGTAAGATTCGTGTGATTAAACCTTATGTGGGTGGTGGTTTTGGCAACAAACAAGACGCAGTACAGGAACCCCTCAATGCCTTCCTTTCACTTGTTGTACATGGACGTCCTGTTAAGCTGGAGTATTCCAGAGAGGAAGGCATGGTTGCGACCAGGGTTAGGCATGCTATAAATTTTAAAATTAAAACTGGTGTAAAAAAAGACGGCACCATAGTTGCTAGGGAACTTGAAGCAGTTTCTTTAAATGGAGGTTATGCTTCCCAAGGACATGGAGTAGTATCTAATTCAGGGACAAAGTTTAGACATCTCTATTCTCAAGAGGCAATTAAATTTAATGCCACTACAGTATATACTACCATGCCTGTGGCAGGAGCCATGAGAGGTTATGGAATTCCTCAGGTTAAATTTGCTCTTGAATCTCACATGGAAGATGTAGCCATATCACTTGGTCTGGACCCTATAGAGTTTCGCAAAAAAAATCTTGTGCAGGAAGGGTATGTGGATCCTCTTACAAATATCCGGGCTGGAAGCTGCAAGATTAGGGAATGTATTGCAAAGGGTAAAGAACTCATCCGTTGGGATGAAAAGAAGGATAAACAAAAAGGTGAAAAACCATTAGAAAAAGGATCGAAACGACGCGGTCTTGGTATGGCCTGTTTCAGCTATGGTTCTGGTACTCATCCCATAGGATTGGAAGTAGCAGGTGCACGGATAGTCTTAAACCAGGATGGTTCCATACAGCTGCAGATAGGTGCTACTGAAATTGGACAGGGTAGCGATACAGCTTTAGGTCAAATTGCTACTGAAGCTATTGGCATTCCAATGGATATGGTTCATGTTATTTCTACTCAGGATACAGATATTACTCCATTTGATACGGGATCTTATGCTTCGCGTCAGACATATATTTCAGGTATGGCCGTAAAAAAGGCAGCTGATGAGATCAAGACAAAGGTCTTGAATTATGCTTGGGGCATGACAGATATTCCAGCTGATTCCATGGACATAGTTAATGCCTGGATTGTCTACAAGCATAATGGTGAACAAATCATACCCCTTGCAGAAGTAGCTCTGGATTCTTATTATAACCAGGTCTTTTCAGCACCTATTACTGCTGATGTTTCCAACAATGCCAGGGTTAATGCGCTTTCCTTTGGCTGTACCTTTACTGAGGTAGAGGTGGACATTACCACAGGGAAAGTAGAAGTACTAGAAATCTATAATGTCCATGATGCCGGAAAAATAATTAACCCGCAGCTAGCAGAAGCCCAAATACATGGAGGCGTTAGCATGGGACTTGGGTATGCTCTCTCTGAGCAGTTGCTTTTCGATCCCAAAACTGGTAAACCTTTAAACAATAATCTCTTGGATTATAAATTACAGACAATCATGGATACACCTGAAATTGGTGCCAGCTTTGTAGAAAGCTATGAACCAACTGGCCCGTATGGAAGTAAGTCGGTAGGCGAGCCCCCTGCTATTAGTCCGGCTCCGGCGATTAGAAATGCAATTTACGATGCTACAGGTATTAAATGTAACCAATTACCCATGAACCCGCAAACCCTATTTAATAAATTTAAAGATGCAGGATTGATTTAGAAAGGATGTGATGACATGTACAATATTGTCAAATTTGAGGAGGCTCATTCCGTCAAGGAAGCTATTCAATTATTGCAGGAAAATCCTAAAGCACGCCTTATAGCTGGGGGCAGCGACGTGTTAATTAAAATTCACGGAGGGAAAATTGAAGATACTGAATTGATAAGTATTCATGGGATACCTGAACTTTCTGGTATTTCCTATGAAGCAGATGGTACCATTGTTATTGGGTCAGGTACTACTTTCAGCAAGATAGCTAATCATCCTCTAATTATAGAAAATGTACCTGTTTTAGGTGAAGCAGTAGAGATGGTAGGTGGCCCTCAGATTCGTAATATTGGTACCATCGGTGGGAATATTTGCAATGGTGTTACTTCTGCCGATAGTGCTTCTACTCTCTTTGCATTAGATGCTAGTTTAAGAATTCAAGGTGCCTCAGGCATCCGAATTATTGCTATTGAGGATTTTTATCAGGGTCCTGGCAAAGTAGATTTACAACATGATGAAATTCTAACAGCTGTGTTACTTTCCCAGGAAAACTACAGAGGTTTTGGAGGCCACTATATTAAGTACGCCATGCGTAATGCCATGGACATTGCTACTCTAGGATGTGCAGTTGTTTGTAAAATAAAAGATAAAATGTTGGTTGAAGATTTCAGGCTGGCCTTTGGAGTGGCTGCCCCTACTCCTGTTCGCTGCAGAAAGGCTGAAAAGTTGGCAATTGGAAAAACCTTTAGTGAGGAATTGCTAGATGAAATTAGCAAAGCAGCTGTCGCAGAGGTGAATCCGAGAACATCATGGCGTGCTTCCAAGGAATTTAGACTGCAATTGGTTGAAGAATTGAGCAAGAGAGCATTTAAAGAAGCCTTTATCAAAGCCGGGGGGGAGCTATAATGACTACTAAAAAAATTACTTTTAAAGTAAATAACAAGGAAGTGACTGTGGAGGTTGATGTACGTGAATCCTTGTTGGAAGTACTGCGTAATGAACTCAATTTAAAAGGCGTGAAAAAAGGTTGTTCTGTGGGTGAATGTGGTGCCTGCACGGTGCTTGTCAATGGGGAGGCAATTGATTCCTGTATTTACCTGGCTATATGGGCTGACGGTAAAGAGATAAAGACTATTGAAGGGGAAGAAACAGAGGGTAAATTGTCTAAATTACAGCAGGCTTTTGTAGATGAAGGTGCAGTACAGTGTGGTTTTTGTACTCCTGGATTTGTAATGTCTGCCAGAGCCCTTCTAGATAGTGGTAAAAAACTATCCAGAGAAGATATTAAGAAGGGCATGTCCGGTAACATGTGCCGATGTACAGGCTATCAAAATATAATCAAGGCCGTAGAAAAGAGTATAGAGGACTGAACCTCCTTTTTTGTTAATACGTAAATTGGGTTAAGCAATTAGCCCAATTTTTTTGTTTTTTACTATCAGAAACTTCAACTTTTGTCGGTAAATAGTATTCACAAAACTAAGGCTTCCATCTGCATTAAAGACTTGGAGCACTATAGTACTGGTATTTCTACGCATTGCAAAAGACACAATGCTAGAACCACTGGCGCAAGCCAAATTTTGTTTTAATTGCAGGGCCTATTCCCATTGTAGAAGCTTTCTGAATAGGACTAAGCACCACTGCATATATTGTACAAAGCCTTAACCTAATTTTTAAAAAATTACTACACTAGGGCCATTAAGTAAAGGAGCGATATCATGAATGCAGCTACAGTATTAATGCTAGTTATTCTAATACTTGGAATAGTTGGAAGATCAAATGTAGTAGCCGCTGCCGCTGCTATTATGTTGCTCATACATTTTACAAATTTGCAAAGGTTGTTTCCAATCATAGAAAGACGTGGATTGGAGATGGGCTTGCTTTTTTTAATGTTATCAGTCCTTGTTCCATTTGCCGCTGGGAGAGTTCCCGTAAAAGAAATATTTAAGTGTTTTATCTCTATACCTGGTCTAATAGCTATTGTGAGTGGGGCTGTTGCAACATATATGAATGGCAAGGGATTGGATATGCTACAACATGCCCCCGGACTAATGATTGGGCTGGTAATTGGTGGTATTATTGGTATTGTTTTTTTTGGAGGTATTCCTGTTGGACCCCTTATGGCAGGAGGAATAGCTGCAATATTGATGCATTTCTACCAAATGTTCCGATAACATAGTATAATAGAAAAAACTGCTGGAATATTTAAGGATTGTGCATTATCTATTGAGAGATATATCCAATATTTTGTTACAGTTACCCTAATACTAGGAGGGGAGAAAGTGAATGTTTTTGATATTATTATAATTTTCATTGTGGTTTGGGGTTCCTATAAGGGATTTAAAAATGGGCTTATAAGAAGTCTAGGTGGTGTGTTTGGGTGGATAGCTAGCATACTAGTAGCTGTAAAATATAATCAAGCATTGGCAGGTTACTTGGACAAGCAGTTTGATGTGGTTGCTAGTTTTGGAGAAATTATAATTAAGGTTCTCCCGCTACCCAATTTTTCCTTTGAAGCAGAAAATATTAGTCAAGCTATAGTAAATGCTGGGGTCCAGGAAATGGCTCTGCCAGATTTTTTGAAAACAAGTTTAATTAAAAATATAGAGCAATTAATAGTTACCGGTAATTATTTTGATGTAAGCTTATCTGAAATAATAGCATATGGTTTGGCAGGAATGTTTCTTAAAGGCTTCAGCTTTCTTATTTTATTTGCAGTTACAGGAATTATAGTTAAATTAGCAGTTAATTTTTTATCTGGATTATTTGCTTTTACTCCCCTTGGACCAGTAAATAAATTGTCGGGTGCGGCTTTGGGATTTACAATTAATATAATAGTCTTAGCGATAATTTTTGGATTACTTTCACCCATGGTCATCCTTTCAGCTTCACAAAATGGTAGTATAGCAGGTATCATTGAATCCTCCTATGCGTTTTCTTATTTATTGGATTTATTTGTTCTAATAGGCAACTATATCTTTGGGTTAATAAGTATATAATGCATAGAAAAACTTGGCAATAGCCAAGTTTTTTCTAGATCGGCGCTACATTTGCTCTAATTCTTACAATAATAATGCCTTTGTTATTTCTTCGATTTTTTTCTTTATTTCCTCGGTTTCTTTTGCATACTCCTTATTAAGGTATCCTGGAACGTGTTGACTGGTGGTTTTGCCCAAAACATAATATCTTTCCGCTTCAACTTCTTCAAGAAGTTCTTTTTGCTCCTTAAGTTTTTGTTCAAGTTCTTCCTTAGATAGTTTTGTATAATCCATAAAAGACCTCCAGTACTAAGATATAGATTCAATCTCGTATATCTTTTAGTTTAACAAAACTTTAGTTATTGATAAAGTACATGAATGAACAAAATTATTTAGTTGTTTTAATAGGCCTAGAAATGGTATCCGCTGGCAAAACTATTAAAAAACGTGTAATATATAATTAAATACTAGATAAAGGGAGGTGTTAGGGCATGAAGGCTAACAAAATACGTTTAACAGAAATGGTTAGGGCAGCTGGATGAGCAGCTAAAGTCGGTCCTCAAGTACTCTCTCAAATTCTTGGGAGATTACCGAAAATTGAGGACCCAAACCTGCTGGTCAGCGGGGAAAAACTGGATGATGCTGGTGTCTATAAAATTAATGAAACTACTGCCCTAGTCCAAACACTTGATTTTTTTACTCCCATGGTAGATGATCCTTACCTATTTGGGCAAATTGCTGCTGTCAATTCCCTCAATGACGTTTATGCAATGGGTGCTAAACCATTGACAGTTATGAATATAGTTTGCTTTCCCAACTTTTTGGATATTCAAGTATTAGGTGATATTCTCGAAGGAGGGTGTTCTAAAATACAAGAAGCTGGAGCAGTTCTTGTTGGAGGTCATACCGTTGAGGATAATGAACCTAAATATGGACTTTCTGTAACCGCTCTTATAGACCCTAATAAGATTATTTCCAATGCAGGTGTAAAACCTGGCCAGACCATTGTTTTAACAAAACCCATAGGTACAGGTATCATAAGTACTGGAATCAAAGGAAATGTTGCTGATGAAAAATCCATTAAAAAGGCTATCCAAGTAATGACTGCCTTAAATGATAAGGCCTGTCAAGTAATGATAGAAGTGGGAGCTACTGCTTGTACTGACGTAACAGGGTTTGGTTTACTTGGCCATATGATTGAAATGGCAGAGGCTAGTAATGTTACCATTGAAGTTGAATTATCATTAGTACCCATAATTGATGGAGTAATTGATTTAGCAAAAATGGGTATTGTTCCAGCTGGGGCACGAGAGAATTTAAAATATATAGAGTCCAAAGTAAAATGGAGTAAAAATGTGAATGAGGTATACAGGGATATTCTAGCTGATCCCCAAACAGCTGGGGGCCTTTTGATTGCTGTAGATTCTCATAGATCAAGGGACTTAATTAGTGGATTGCAAGCAGCAGGGGTAGAAGGCTATATAATAGGCCAGGCACTAGAATTCACCGGAAAATACATAACTGTGGAGGGAAAATAATGGATAATTTGGTAGATGCGAGGGGTATGGGTTGCCCTAAGCCAGTAATATGCACTAAAAAGGCTTTAGAAGAAATAAAGTCTGGTGTTTTAACAACTATTGTAGATAATGATATAGCTAAAGATAATGTAATAAGACTTGCCAATAGTTTTGATTATCCGGTTGAGGTTGAAAAGAAAGAAGATAATTATTATATCAGGATAAAAAAAGAAAATGTTATGCTTGAAGAAATAGATTCTGGCAGAGACATCGCGGTATTAGTTTCGTCTCAGTATATAGGTAAAGGCAATGATGAGTTAGGAAGAGTACTTGCAAAAAGCTTCTTCTTTACGTTAACTGAGACATATCCACTACCTAAAACAATAATATTTATTAATAGCGCAATCATTCTGACCTGTGAAGGCTCCCACGTATTAGAGGAAATAATACAATTAGAGAAACAGGGAGTAGAAATACTTTCCTGTGGAACTTGTCTAGATTATTACCAGGTAAAAGATAAGCTTTGTGTAGGAAGTATTTCTAATATGTATACCATTGTAGAAAAAATGTATAATAACAAATTAATTAGTGTATAAACAGGTGAGTTAATGAGAAATTTTTTAGGTAGTCTAAAAAATAAAATCAAAAATGCAAAGGTAGATAAGCTTATTAGAAATTTCTTATCAATGGAGCAACAAATTTCCCCATGGGTTATTAATTCCTTACAAGAGCTTTCTGAAGAAGAGGTAACTTATGTTTTAAAGGAAGTATATCCAAATTTAGAGTCCTACCTACAGAAACAATTACTTGTTGTGTTAGAAGATATAGGTTATATGAAGATGATCTATAACAAGTTAAATAAAGGAAGCGAAAAAGAAATTCTTTTTTCATTAGATTTATTAGGACTTTTAAAACCATTTAAAGCTTTAGATTTTATTTTTAAAAGGCTAGCTGATAACAGAGAGTCTATTCGGTTTGAGGCTGCACATACCTTAATTTTATATAAAAACAAAAAAGTAGTTGAATTGACTGTAAAAGAGCTGAAAGAAGATAGCTCTTGTTTACCTGCTAGACTAGCGCAGATCCTTGTTGGATATGGATCCATTGCTGCTTTAGAATTAATCAATAATATAAACAACCCAAAATTGAGCAATGTAGTTATTATAGAAATTCTTGGACTTCTGGAATTTGAAAAAGCCAACGATATAACAAATGACATAATAAATTATAAAATAAATGGGGAAATGTTGAAATGCTTAGATTCGCCAAACATTGAAACTAGAGTGGCAGCTTTAAAATATTTGGCAGGAAAAAAAGATATTAGTTTTAAAAACGTTTTTGAAAAGGCAATTTCTGGGTCATCTGATCAGATTAAACAACAAATGTATAAAAGCTTAAAAAATTTAGGAACAAAGGAAGCTATGGATGTAGTAATGAATAATCCAGTAATCATTGATACTGTGGAACAGTCAGCTGTTGCGTATCCACGTAGGGTTATTTATCAAGGAAGGGAGAAATAATTCTATGAGTAAATACAAGATTTATCCATTTCAAGTAGGGGATGTTGTAAGGATGAAAAAAGTTCATCCATGTGGAAGTGATAAGTGGGAAGTGCTTAGAACAGGAGCTGACTTTAGAATTAAATGTCTTGGGTGTACAAGAAGTCTTATGATTTCAAGGCCCAAATTTGAGAAATCTGTGAAAGACATAGTTTCTAGCAAAAGCACAATTAATGAATGAAACTACTAAACCTCCTAAACGGAGGTTTCATAAGTTGCATAAGTTGGGGACATTGAAAGGAGGGTTTATCTTTAATGTTTTGGGATATGAAAGTTTTTTCAAAAGATCAAATTGAAGAACTACATTTTCAAACCATGGATTTGTTGAATGATCGTGGTATTGCTATTCACCATCAAGCAACAAAAGAATTGTTGGTTGAAAATGGTGCTGTGACTGGGAATGGGGACATAGTTAAGATTCCTAAAAATCTCATTGAAGAAATGATTAAATTAGCTCCAAGCTTCTTTGAAATTACAGCTCGCAAAAGAGTTAACAGCATTACTATTGGAAAAGGCGAAATAGTTATGGCTCCTACTGGAGGGCCAGTATTTGTTCATGACCATAAATTAGGAAGAAGAAAAGGAAAGTTAACTAATGTGGTAGATTTCTATAAATTAGCTCAGACTAGTGAACAGATACAAGCTGTATGTGCTGGTATATTAGATCCATCAGATATAAAGGAGGAATACAAGCACTTGGTCTTCATGAAAGAGTTGCTACAGCATTGTGATAAACCCCTTATGGGAATGTCTATGGGTACAAAAGTTTCCACACATTGTATTGAAATGGCAAAACTAGTAGTTGAACCGGCATCTGAAAAAGACAGCTTTATCTTTGGTGTTGTAAATGCTTTATCTCCAATGGCATGGGATGAGAGAATGCTTGAAGCTATTTGGGTTTACTCAAAAAATAATCAACCTGTAGTGGTGACCTGCTGTTCAATGGCTGGGTTTACATCTCCAACTAGTCTATGGGCAACTATACTCCAAAATAATGCAGAGATTATGACAGGTATTTTAGTGACTCAACTGGTTAACCCAGGAAGTCCTGTAGTATATGGAAACACCTCAACTATTACAGACATGAAAACAATGAACCTCTGTATAGGCGCTCCGGAATATGGTTTGCTTACTACTGCTTTTAAACAATTAGCCAATTATTATGGTATTCCATATAGAGGTGGTGGAGGGCTTACCGATAGTAAAGAGGTTGATATTCAAACAGGGATAGAAGCGACTACTAATTTATTATTTACTTTTGGAAATGGCGTGGATATTGTGCTACATGGTGTAGGTGTCATGGAGTCTTTCCTAACAATAAGCTTAGAAAAATGGATTTGGGATGAGGAGATTAGCGGTAGGATAAAAAGAATACTTCAAGGTATCAATATGGTTGATAGAAATGATGCTATTTCTCTTGCCAAAGATGTTGTGACTGGAGGTCATTATCTAGAGCACTCTGACACTTTGGCTAGGTATCGTACTGAGTTTTATACTCCAATGGTATCTGATAGAAGCAATTGGAGTACTTGGCAGGATAAGAAAAAAAATGCCATAGAAATTGCATGGGAAGAGGCTCAGCAGCGTATAAAGAATTTTGAACAACCAGAGTTGGAAGAATATAAGATGGTTTCTTTACAAAACTACCTTAAAGACAAACTTCCTTCATAAGTAAATAAGTGAACGGATATTATACAAGTAATTAGAAAATTAGAAGTTATTATTCAACAAGCTTGTGTTAGAAGGTGCCTTGTGCTATAATTTTTATGGTATTCCCTGCTCCATTTTAGAAATGGGGCCATAGACCATAGGGAGGAGGTGTTAATAGTGCGTAATTATGAATGTATGTATATTTTACATCCTGAACTGTCAGAAGAAGAGACTACTCAGAATATAGAAAGATTTAAAAACATAATTGTTGATCAGGGCGGGGTTGTAGAAAAAGTGGACTTGTGGGGCAAAAGAAGATTGGCCTACGAGGTAAAGAAAATAAAAGATGGATACTACGTACTACTTCTATTCCAGAGTGAGCCTGCAGCGGCTCAGGAATTAGAAAGAGTATTTAAGATAACTGAGAATGTTATTCGTTATCTAATTGTCCGATTAGAAGACACAAAAGTTGTAGAAGATATAAAAGTTGTAGAAGATACAAAAGTTGTGGAAGACACAAAAGTTGTGGAAGAGGATAAAGGGTAATTCATTTGGGGGGTGTCTTGGTTGCTTAATAAAGTAATTCTCATTGGGAGATTAACTCGTGATCCAGAATTAAGATATACAGGCTCAGGTATACCTGTCGCTAATTTTTCTCTTGCCGTTGACAGACCTTTTGCTAATAAGCAAGGAGAAAGAGAAACGGATTTCATCAGAATAGTAGTTTGGCGTAAGCTAGCTGAAGTTTGTGCAAAAAACCTTGGTAAAGGCAGGTTAGTAGCTGTTGACGGACGTATACAGATAAATAGCTACGAGGCACAAGATGGAAGCAAAAGGCAGGCTACAGATGTTGTAGCAGAGAATGTACGATTCTTGGATTGGCCAAAGGATAAAGTAGGAGCATCCAATGACACAAATTTCGGAGAAGAACTTGGAATACCAGATGATAGTGAGTTTCCATTCTAATATAAAGGAGGCAAACCATGAAAAAAGATCGTAGGCGCTCACGGCGTAAGGTTTGCGGCTTCTGTGTTGATAAAGTAGAGCATATTGATTACAAAGATATAAACCGTTTACGTAGACATATAACAGAAAGAGGCAAAATTCTACCTAGAAGGATTTCTGGTAATTGTGCTCAACATCAACGACAGCTTACAGCTGCTATTAAAAGATCTAGACATATTGCATTACTACCATATACAATCGAATAAACAGGATTCTTTATTCAGGTGGAGTTAGCCATCGGATAAATGCAGTAGTATTACGGGGAGCAAAAACTTTGCTCCCTTTTATATAAGTTAAAGAGGCAGGAGGCATGATGCAGGATTCAGGATTTTCTCATGCTTCTTGTTTCTTGCATTTTATGCATTGCTAATGCAAAATCTATCAGAAACCAAGAAAGCTGTATATAGGAGCGTTGATTGACATGGATAGTCAAATGAAGTTAAAAAACTACATAGAAGGAGCTTTAATGGCTGCTTTAGCAGCAATGATTGCCTTAATTGGTTTTTACATTCCCCCATTTCAAGTTATAACAGTTTTTGTATGGCTTGTACCCATAATAGTTGTAGCTGTTCGGAGAGACTTTTATACTGGAATATTGGCCTTGATTACTTCTGCAATTTTGCTAATGATATTGGCTACTCCGTGGAGAGCATTTATTTTTATTGTTCAGTTTGCAGGTCTTGGTGTAGTTTTTAGTTATTATTTTAGTAAAAGGGCCGAATTTTCAAAAATAATAATGATGGGAACTATAGTAGTTGCTATTTCTACTGTAATATCTTTTCTATTGAGTTTTCTAATAATGGGATTTAGTATAGCTGATCTTACAGCTGCCTTTGAAGAAACTACTGATAGTGTTATTATAATGTATGAGAGTATGGGGGTTCTTGATAGACTTCAAGAACAAGGTCTAACTATAGAAGAAATACGAAATACTATCATGTCCATGTCAAACTTGTTAGTTAAATTAATACCTGCTACTATGGTGATATATGGGATGACTGTTGCATTTATAACCTATTTTATAACTAGAAAGGTTTTACAAAAGCTAACTATACAGGTTAGCCAGCTCCCAATGTTTCGCTACTGGCAGATACCATGGTATTTTATTTGGGGAGTAATAGTGGGTTTAGCCCTACTGTTGTATGGGGATTTTAGAAGTTGGGAAGTTGGTTCGATAATAGGCATGAATATTATGTATATGTATTTCCCTATACTTTTTATTCAAGGGTTATCAGTATTGGCCTTCTATTATAATAAATGGAAGATTTCCATCTTACTTAAAGTTCTTTTATTGGTTATAATTGTTTTAAACATTCCATTAACTTTAATGGTATTATTAATAACAGGATTGTTTGACCCCTTGTTTAACTATCGTAAAATAGGATACATGAAAGAAAAAAATAATAAGGAAAAAGGTTAGAAGGGTGTGTTGGAAATGAAGGTAATTCTAATTCAAGATGTTAAAAAGCTGGGAAACAAGGGAGACATAGTAAATGCAGCAGATGGATTTGCCCAAAATTTTTTGTTTCCAAAAAAATTAGCTATTGAAGCTACTCCACAAAACATTAAGAATCTAGAAACCATGAAATTAAAGCAGCAAAAGGAAAAAGAATTGGAAAAGGAAAAAGCAAAAGCCGTTGGTGACGACTTAAGCAAAACCCCCTTGGTTATAACCGCAAAAGCTGGTGAAAAGGGAAGACTATTTGGGTCCATTACAAGTATGGAAATTGCTTCTGTTATTAAGGAGCAACTTGGTAAAAAGATTGATAAAAGAAAAATAGATCTGCCAGAGCCAATAAAAAATCTTGGTGATTATCAGGTTAAAATCAAACTACATCCCGAAGTTCATAGGGAAATTAACATAACGGTAAAAGCAGCAGAATAAAGGGAAGGAGTTATTTATGCCTAGTATTCTTGAAGATGTAACAAAAGATTATGAAAAAGATATCAAACTACCATCACTTAAAAAAACAGGATATAAGATTGAAATAATTGATAGGATAACAGCCATCTTTACCATTTTATGTGATTTATATGGGACTGATAGGCTAGTCTTAAAAGCAAGCAAACTCAATGCTTTAGATTTGTTGAATTCAAATCATGTTGGTAAAAGGCTATTAGCTTTGCAAAAAATTGTTTTAGAGGATCCCACATTAGATGAAATTCCTGGGGCAAAAAAAGCAGAAAAAACCCTAGACACACTTGAAGAAGCAATAGCAGAACAGATTGCATTACGTTCTGTGGAAGAAGAATTAGAGCGAAAAATTGCTACTAAAATGTTAGAACGCCAAGAAGAGTATTATCAAGAAATAAAAATGCAGATTCTTAAAGAAAATCAAAATCCTGAAAATGCTCAGACATTAAAAAAACTGGCAGTTTTGGAAAAAATGGATTCTATAAGCCTTGCCAAATCTGCAATGGAAATGTTAAGGCCTAAGGAACTAGATGAAATTGTTGGTCAGGAGAAGCCAGTAAAGGCATTGATGTCAAAACTTTCATCTCCTTATCCACAGCATATTATACTATATGGACCTCCAGGAGTAGGAAAAACTACAGCGGCTAGAATTGCACTTGATGCTGCAAAGAAGTTAAAGAAATCTCCATTTGAAACGGATGCTTCATTTATTGAAGTAAATGGTGCAACATTAAGATGGGATCCAAGGGAAGTAACTAATCCATTACTTGGTTCCGTACATGACCCTATATACCAGGGTGCGCGTAAAGATTTGGCCGAAAGTGGAATTCCAGAACCTAAACTTGGTCTTGTAACAGAAGCTCATGGTGGAGTGTTATTTATCGATGAAATCGGAGAGTTAGATCCTATTTTACTAAATAAGCTGCTTAAGGTTCTTGAGGATAAGAGAGTTGAATTCGAGTCTTCTTATTATGATCCAAGTGATGATAGGATACCTCAGTATATTAAAAAAATATTTGATGAAGGTGCACCTGCTGATTTTGTTTTAATAAGTGCTACCACTAGAAGCCCGGATCAGATAAATCCTGCTATCAGGTCGAGGTGTGCAGAAATATTCTTTGAACCCCTGTCGCCTACTCATATAAAGCAGATAATAAATCAATCTTCCATGAGGCTAGGGATAGATTTACATCCAATGGTAGCAGAAATAATTAGTGAATATACTATAGAGGGCAGAAAAGCAAATAGTATCCTAGCTGATGCCTATGGTTTGGCTTTATATAAGTTACAAACCAAAAAGGGCAGGCCTCCTAAAAGAGTGTATATTACTGAAGAAGATATTTATGAGGTTATCCAAAGTTCAAGACTTGTCCCCTATGTTACATTAAAAGCTAATTCCAAACCTGCCATAGGTAAAGTATTTGGTTTAGGGGTTTCCGGTTTTGTTGGTTCAGTTCTAGAAATTGAAGCTGTTGTTTTTACTGCCAAGGACGAGGGAAAAGGTACCATAAGGTTTAATGATACCGCTGGGAGCATGGCGAAGGACTCTGTGTTTAATGCTGCTTCAGTAATTAGAAGGCTGACTGGAGAAGAGTTATTAAACTATGATGTGCATATAAATGTCATTGGTGGGGGAAATATTGATGGGCCTTCAGCTGGTTTAGCAATCTGTTTAGTATTGTTAAGCTGCATGCAGGAAGTTCCCCTTATGCAAAATATCGCTATTACTGGTGAAGTATCAGTACAAGGCAAGGTAAAACCTGTTGGGGGTATTTCAGAAAAGATTTATGGCGCAAAGCAAGCGGGAATGAAAAAGGTTTTAATTCCCAAAGAAAATGAAAGAGATTTTCCTGCAGACCTAAAGGGAATAGAAATTATTGTTGTATCTACAGTTGAAGAAGCTCTTGAAGAAATAATTGTTAAGGTTACCAAAGAAGAAAAGGTTTGCTAGACCAGGAGGCAAAGATATAGATATGAGTGTTCTTGAAGAGAGATTGCCACCACACAGTATTGAGGCAGAACAGGCAGTATTAGGTGCCCTAATGATTGACCCGGAAGCCATTTATTCAATAGGGGATATTCTAAAGCCTGAGGACTTTTATAGGCAGGCGCATAGGGTTATTTATCAGGTTATTCTTGAACTGGTTGAAAAAAATAAGCCTGTAGATATGCTTACTGTTGTTGAAGCACTCAGACAAAATAATAAAATAGAAGAGATAGGAGGAGCAACTTATATAGCTACGCTATCTTCATCTTCTCCTACTGCAGCCAATATAAATTTTTACGCCGGAATTATTGTAGAAAAAGGAATTATACGTTCATTAATTAGTGCTGCTTCTCAAATAGTGCATAAATCATATCACGGTGGTCTTGAGGTTACAGAACTTTTAGATGAGGCAGAGAAGTCCATATTTGAAATCGGGCAGAAAAAACACAAAGAAGGATTTAGTCACATCAAAGATATTCTTGTGGAGACCTTTGATCAAGTGGAGAAGCTCACCCATCACAAAGGTGACGTTACGGGCATAGCAACTTTTAAAGACTTGGACAAGCTGTTATCGGGATTACAACCAAGCGATTTAATCATTTGTGCCGCTAGGCCTGCAATGGGGAAAACTTCTTTTTGCATGAATATTGCTCAGAAAGTTGCTTGTGAGAGTAAAACGACTGTAGCAATATTTAGCTTGGAAATGTCAAAGGAACAGTTAGTTCAAAGGTTATGGGCGTCAGAGGCAATGGTGGATCAGCATAAGTTAAGAAGCGGCAACCTAAATGAGGACGACTGGAAAAGGCTAATTCAAGCTGCTGAAGGTATTGCAGATGCTCCCATATATCTTGATGATACCCCCTCTATTTCAGTTATGGAGGTTAGGGCAAAGGCAAGAAGACTAAAATCAGAAAGTGGTCTAGGTCTAATAATTATTGACTATTTACAATTAATGAGAGGGTCCCGTAGAACAGAAAATAGGCAGCAGGAAATCTCAGAGATATCGCGATCTCTGAAAAGTCTTGCGAAAGAGTTAAGTGTACCAGTTTTGGCACTTTCACAGTTAAGTAGAGCTGTAGAGCAAACGCACGATAAAAGACCTAACTTAAGTCATTTACGAGAATCAGGCGCATTAGAACAGGATAGTGATGTGGTTATGTTTATTCATAGACCAGATTACTTCGATCCTGAATCTGAAAGAAAAGGTATAGCAGAAATAATTTTAGCAAAACACAGACATGGTCCTACGGGAACAATAGAGCTTGTGTTTTTACCTGAATTTACTAAGTTTGTTGATTATGCAAAGGGTAGCCCGGAAGAGTAAAACAATATAGCCAAGAAGTGAACTCGTTCAGCCAAAGCTGAACATCGGGGAATCAGATGGAGACTCTACTCCACCTGATTTAGCCATATTGGGGACATTCCTGGTTCTACTCACAGGTGTGTCCCTTTCCTTAAAAGAAGTGGGGGTCTTAACCCATATAGAGTATTTTTGGATGAAGGTAAAGGCACGGTGCTTTTACCTTTTTTTAAGTTTATAAAAAAATCATAAAAAGTTCATAAATTTTAAACATTATATGCAACGACTAAATGATATTCTTAGGATAAATGGTATGTTAAAAAAAGAGTTTAATTTCAGATTATTATGGTATAATATGGAAATGGGTGAAACTTTTTTTGTATTTATAGAGTCTATTTAGTAAGGAGGAATAATCATGAAAAATTCAAACAAGTACATAATAATAATCTGCATCTCTTTAATATTACTTTTTGGTTGTTCACCTTCCAATATAGGACTTGTTGATTCTGAAGAAACCCCTAGTAAGGACCTAGGAAAAGACATAATTGTTGATAATGGTTTGGGATTAAATGGCCAAGATGATCAGGTTAAAGATGAACCTGATTTTAAAGATCCCCAGGAAGAGGTTAAAGATAAAGATAAGGATAATGCGGGTGAATATTCTCCGCCCGAGGGTTCTTTTGTACTAGGAGAATATTTTTCGCCAAATGAACTAAAAAGTATAACTCTTTTGGGATGGCATGATGTGCATAGTAATAATCTGCAGATAGATTATATTTATTGGGATTGGCATAATAAGAATAATAAAAAACTATTAACTTCATATAAAGAAAATACAAGAGACGATAATGCACCTATAACTTGGTTGGATAATAGCAGAGTATTAATTGAAGGTGTTAACTTGTATAACGAAGCTACTCAAAAGCTAAAAGAGCTTTTGCCTGATGAAGTCAGTTGGGTTATGTCTTATGAAGTTGACACAGAAAAGACTAAAGTTGCCATACTTGGTGAAAGTAATGATTATATGGGAGTTTGGCTAATTGACCTTGATACTGAATATATTCAAGAAGTATATTTATTTGATAAAGATTATTCAGGAGAGTTGGGACAGTTTAGGATTTCTTGGGGAGCTGATGAAACCATCTACTTTGACTCTGTAGATACAGGAGGTGTAGCTACAATATATAAGTATAAGATCAATGATCATGATCTTGTACCTGCATATGAAGACGCTAAACTAATTGATGTTGATAGGAAAACTGGTATAGTTAACTATTTGCATTTGGAGAGTAAAAAAAGCCAGGAGAAGGAAATAGCAGGTTCAGATATAGAGAAGGCGATTACTGAAGCAACCGCTGAATATTTGAATAAAATAGGATTTAAGGTTGGAAATGATCCAGGGGAAATATCGGTAATTGTTGATAGTATATTTGGAGATAAAGCAGTAGTGCTTTATGGGTTTTGGTCTTCTGAATTTTTGGGGGAGGTAGTATTAAAGAACGTTGATGAGGGTTGGTTGGTACAATTTGAAAGGCAAAGATATTATCTACCATATCAAGAGAGATTTACAGAAGCTAGTGATTTCTTAGCCGGAAAAGAAGGTATTCGTTATGGTGAAGAACATGGGAAAAGCATTGTAGGTACTCCGTATTGGAATGAAGAACTTATAGTATTCCTTGTTGGAAATTACGGAGAGCCTTGGCAATGGGAATACCATGTTAAATGGGAGAATAATTCTTGGAAAATTGATAACAAAATTCAATTAAAAGGTGATATGACTCAATGGTGGTCTTCGGATTCTCCAACTAATGTGGTAAATGAATTTTTAAAGGACTTTTTTAGAAGTAATTATTCCTCTGCATATGATAGAGTAGATTTTGGTAGTAAATCTCTAACTCTTGAAGATTTCAAAATAGAATTAAATGACCTGCAAACAAAAATGAATGCTATTGAGTTTGATTTAGGTGAAGTTCGTATTCAGCAAGAACAGGGATTGGCAAGTGTTCAGATCTGGTTTGTTGGTGAAAAAAACAATCAACACGAGATTTTCTATGGAAGATTGAATCTTATAAGAAATGAAGGCAACTGGAAAATTAGCTGGCCTCTAAATACACTCGGAATCTAGCTAAGGCGCCTAATCTAAAGAAAGAGAAAAGAGGAGTATTGGAATCCAAAATAGAAGTAGTAATAAGTATTCTTGCTGATGAAATAGTTGGAGGTCCAAAATTGAAGACAGCAGTTATAGTTAACCCTGTTGCAGGTAGAAGGAAATCATTTGAAAAATGGAAAGAGATTAGACAGAGGTTAATTGATAATCAATTAGATTTTGAGGTGTTCTTCACAAGTGCAAGAGGTATGGCGTCAAACTTAGCTAGAGAAATTCAAAAAGCAGGGTATTCAAGAATTCTAGTTGCCGGTGGTGATGGAACTTTACACGAAGTTATAAATGGACTTGATTTGCCTGGGGATATTGAAATAGGAGTTCTTCCAACAGGTACGGGTAATGATTTTGCAAGGGAGTTAGGAATTACATATGATAAGGATTTAGCTTTAAAATTAATGACAAAGGGTAGAATAAGAATCATCGATCTAGGAGAAGTAAACCAAAGGAAATTTATTAATATAGCTGGGGTAGGATTTGATGCTCAAGTAGCCCATGAAGTAAATTCTGGGTTCAAATTTGTTACTGGAACTGTAGCTTATCTTTTCGCTTTAGTAAAGGTCTTACTAACTTATAAATCATTACCAGTAGACATCTTCATTGAAAATACAAGACAAACAGAGGAAGTTCTTTTCTTGTCTGTAGCAAATGCTCCTTATATTGGCGGAGGAATGAAAATTGTTCCGCAGGCAAAAATAGATGATGGTTTTCTCCACATATGCTTAGCGAAAAAGGTAAGTAGAATGGATATTTTGAGAACTTTACCGAAGATTTATAAAGGAACCCATGTTAAGCACCCCAGAGTTGATACATTGATTACTAAGGAAATAAGAATTAGTTCAAATTCTCCATTAGTGTTGCATGCTGATGGAGAGATAATCGGTACTTTACCAGCTTATTTTAAAGTTCTTCCTAGTATCCTGCACTTATTAGTTCCCTGAAAGGATAATTACTGTGATATTAATAAGCGGTTGCTTGGTAGGGATAAATTGCAAGTATAATGGTGGTAATAACCTAAAGCCAGAGCTTTTAGAGCTTATGAATCAAGGTAAGGTTATTCCTATTTGTCCTGAACAATTAGGAGGCGCACCTACTCCCAGGATTCCTTGTGAGATCACGGGAGGAAGTGGTCTTGATGTCTTAAAGGGTCAGGCAAAGGTCATCAATGAATTGGGAGAAGATTTAACGGAACTGTTTCTTAAAGGAGCAGAAGAGGTCTTAAAAATTGCTTTAGATGCAAATGTCTCTCAAGCCATACTAAAGGAGAGAAGCCCATCATGTGGAGTGGCGCAAATCTATGATGGTTGTTTTACAGGAAAAACTATTAGTGGAATTGGAGTTACAGCAGCTTTATTAAGAGAAAATGGTATTAAACTTTGGACTGAGGAAAACTATTAGCCATCGGATAAATTAGGAACATTCTATTCAAGAGGCACATACGATTCAGGTATGTTGTCCCCTTCCAAAAGTTGACTATCAAACATAGATATGGTAAAATGTTACGGGTTGAGAAGAAATATACAAAAAAAGGTGGTACTCAAATAGAAGGCTAATTTCTAAGTCTGTATTTGAGTAATTTTATGTAAAAATGCTTGTGTAAGGCAATATAGTGAACTCGTTCAGCCAAACCCGAACATTGGGGAATCAGATGGAGACTCTACTCCACCTGGTTTAGAGTCCACTTATAGTAGTGGGGGTCTTAACCCATATTGAATATTTTTGGATAAATGCTACGATGTTTAAGAAATGTGTAAAATAAATATTAAGATATTAATAGTTGAAAAGGGTAATGATATTATAAAGGGCCTGAGGTCTAGTTATGGAGGTGAACTGCAAATGTCTGCAGTTGTATTGGTAGGAGCCCAATGGGGAGATGAAGGAAAAGGAAAGATCACAGATTTTTTAGCTGAGAAGGCAGATGTTATATGTAGATATCAAGGGGGAAACAATGCAGGTCATACAGTAGTGGTAGGTAATAAAACTTATAAGTTACATTTGATTCCTTCTGGGATCTTGTATCCAGGTAAAACGTGCATTATTGGTAGTGGAGTTGTTCTTGATCCGGCCATTCTATTCAAGGAACTAGAATATTTAACAGAAAATCATATTGATAGTAATTCATTAAAGATTAGTACAAATGCACATCTTATTATGCCATATCACCGATTATTAGATGAGTTACAGGAAGAGAAACGAGGAGACTTTAAAATTGGTACTACTAAAAGAGGTATTGGTCCATGTTATATGGATAAAATCTCTAGATTGGGAATAAGAGTTATTGATGTAATGGATTCAGAAGATTTTAAAGGAATCCTTGGTAGAAATTTAGAGGAGAAAAACTTCTTTTTAGACAAGATTTATGGGCATAAAGGCTTTGATTTTAATGAAATGTATGAGAATTATCTTGAGTACGGGCAAAAGATGAAACCATATTTAGTTGACTGTTCATTGCAGATAAATACTGCTCATAATGAAGGTAAGGATATTCTTTTTGAGGGTGCCCAAGGTACATTATTAGATGTGGATCATGGTACATATCCATTTGTCACATCTTCGAACCCTACATCAGGTGGAGCTTGTATAGGCTCCGGAATTGGGCCCACAAAGATTAAAGGGGTTATAGGAGTAGTAAAAGCATATACAACAAGGGTTGGGGAAGGGCCGTTCCCAACTGAATTGAATGATACTATAGGTGAGCAATTACTCAAGGCAGGACAAGAATTTGGCACTACCACAGGGAGAGCCAGAAGATGTGGTTGGTTTGATGCCATTATTCTCAAATATTCTGTACGTATTAATGGGATATCTCACCTAGCTATCACAAAGCTTGATGTGCTAGATGAACTTGATGCAATAAAGATATGTGTGGGTTATAAATATAATGGGGAATTATTAAAAGAGTTTCCTCAATCCTTGAAAAAACTTGCTGACTGTGAACCTGTATTTGAAACCTTGCCAGGATGGAAACAGTCAATTTCAGGGCTTAGTGACTACAAGAAACTACCACCTAATGCTAAAAGATATATTGAAAGAATAGAAGAGTTAGTAAAGGTTAAAGTAAGTATAGTTTCTACTGGACCCGGAAGAGAAGAGACGATGGTTATTGATAAAATATTCTAGAGGATAAGTGGAGAGCAATTCCTGTCACCAAGAAGGGATTGTTTTTTTAGTTGTTTATTACCAATTTATGGGGAAGCTATAAGAATATTTTATAGAAAATAGAAAAGAATCTGACTTTTTAAGAAGGAATCTTACCAGAAACGTATAATATATCTGTTAAAGGTGGTCGGGAAGGATACTTGTCCGATGGTCGGACCATTCGGCCAGGACGACGGTTCTTAAGGTCTTTTTAAATTTTAGTTTCTAAAATCAATTATAACCTGACTACCTTGAACAGTTTGAAGGGGGTGGAGAATAAGGAGCATAGTTGGGAAAGGCTGTATACTATATACAAGCGTACAGTTTTAAGAATGGTATAAAAAAAGGAGGATTTATTTATGGCGTTTTTGGCTTTTACACCTATACTAGTGGTATTCATTTTCTTAGTATTCTTAAGATGGCCAGCAAAACATGCAATGCCAGTCGCGTGGGCATATACAGGAATTATGGGTTTGTTCGTGTGGAAGATGGATATAGTAGATGTTGCTGCTTCTAGTATACAGGGGGTAATTGTTGCAATTACTCTTCTATACATTGTATTTGGTGCTATCTTATTACTTAATACCTTAACATATAGTGGTGCCGTTACTACTATTCGTCGTGGCTTTATGGATATTACTCCTGACCGCAGGATTCAAGCTATAATTATCGCTTTCTTGTTTGGTGCCTTTATTGAGGGTGCCTCAGGTTTTGGTACTCCAGCTGCTGTTGCCGCTCCTCTGCTAGTGGTTGTTGGTTTTCCGGCAATGGCTGCTGTTTTAGTATCATTAATAATTCAAAGTACTCCAGTTTCCTTTGGTGCAGTTGGTACTCCAATGCTTGTTGGTGTAAGGACAGGTCTTGATAACCCTGTTGTCCATGATTATATTGGTGTTGCAAGTGCAGCTGATCCTCAATTTCTGGACTATGTTTACTCTGTTGCTGCAAACGTTGCAGTATTTCATGGTATTATTGGAACATTGATACCATTAGCAATTTGTATGATGTTAACAAGGTTCTTTGGCAAAAACAAATCATTTAAAGAAGGGCTAGAAGTTGCTCCATTTGCAATTTTTGCTGCTTTATGTTTCACAATTCCATATATGCTAGTAGGTGTATTCTTAGGACCAGACTTTCCATCATTATTAGGTGGTTTAATAGCTCTACCAATAGTTATTACTGCTGCCCGTAAAGGCTTTTTAATGCCAAGCAAAATATGGGACTTTCCACCAGAAAAAGAGTGGGAATCTGATTGGATGGGTACTTTAAGGCCGAAGCTAGAGGAAGAAAGAGCCAATATGACCCTTATCAAAGCATGGGTTCCATATATTATAGTGGCTGTATTGCTTGTACTTACAAGAATATGGACGCCGCTTAAAGGCTTCTTGACTGGAGAAAGTACTACTTTTTGGGTACGAGATATATTCGGAACTGGAATTAGTCAGAACTGGCAAATTCTATATTCTCCAGGTTCGGTTTTTCTTGTAGCTATTGCCATTACTTTCTTTATTCAAGGTATGAAGGGGTCGGAAATGTCAGAAGCACTTTCCGTATCTCTTAAAACTATGGTTGGAGCAAGTGTTGCTTTAGGTTTTGCAGTACCTATGGTTCGTATCTTTATTAACTCTGGTATGAATGACGCAGGTCTGCTTAGTATGCCTATGCAGTTAGCCCAAGGTGTTGCTTCAATTGCAGGAGGTGCTTGGCCAGCACTTGCAGCTGTAATCGGTGCTTTAGGAGCATTCATTGCTGGAAGTAATACGGTTAGTAATATGATGTTTTCATTATTCCAGCATGGTGTTGCTACTGAGATTGGTGTAAGTGGTGCAACGGTAGTTGCTCTCCAGGCTGTTGGTGGAGCTGCTGGTAATATGATTTGTGTTCATAATGTTGTTGCTGCCTGTGCTACAGTTGGTCTAGTTGGTGTAGAAGGTAAATTAATTAGATGGGCATTAATCCCCATGACCTATTATCTTATCGCTACAGGTATCCTAGGTATTCTGGCTATATATGTTTTAGGCATTGGTTTTGGATTTTAAATAACAGATTAAGAAAAATATGAGGAGTATATGACAAATGCGGGAGGTTTTTTTCCGCATTTGTCTCAATTTTATGTTTTAATACAAATCTTATGGAATCATTCTTTAACTATTAGTCAATTATAAGTATAACTATTATTAAGTCGCAACTATCTAACCTATGCTAATGATAATTAGTTTTATTAAACAGAAGAACATGGTACAATATAGTCGTCAAATAAGATAACATATAAGATAATACTACCTGGTTTGGTCTGACCACTAGACTGCTAGAAATGTATATAGTTCTATTTAAACGAAGGGGG
The DNA here is from genome assembly GCA_001515945.1 of Desulfitibacter sp. BRH_c19. Lineage (NCBI taxonomy): Bacteria > Bacillati > Bacillota > Clostridia > Neomoorellales > Desulfitibacteraceae > Desulfitibacter > Desulfitibacter sp. BRH_c19. The sequence continues at coordinate 18,299 of LOER01000010.1, read as the reverse complement.
TTTTTCAATGGACAAAAATATTATTAATGAGTTGACCAACCTGCTGGGCCAAGGCAACGTGATTACTGATAAAGAATCTCTTCATTGCTATTCTTACGATGCTACTGCCGATATGCCATCAGAAATGCCTGATGTAGTCGTTACCCCGAGCAAGAAAGAACAAGTTGTAAGTATTGTAAAATGTGCTGCTAAGCATAAAGTGCCTATGTATACAAGAGGTTCTGGGACAAATTTAAGCGGAGGTACTATACCAATTAAAAAGGGTATAGTTATGTCTATGCTAAAGATGAATAACATCCTAGAAATAGATTCTGAGAACCTGACAGCTACTGTAGAACCAGGAGTTGTTATTCAAAATCTGAATGATGCAGTAGCTAAGCATGGCTTGATTTATCCACCAGATCCAGGAACAGTTACTACCGCAACCATGGGTGGCAGCGTGGCGGAGAACTCCGGTGGCTTAAGGGGCCTTAAATATGGTGTTACTAAACATTATATAATGGGTCTTGAAGTAGTTTTGGCAAATGGTGAGGTCATGAAATGTGGCGGTAAAACTGTGAAAAATGTTACTGCTTATGATATGGTTAAGTTGTTTACAGGCTCAGAAGGAACTCTAGGAGTTACTACTGAGATAATTGTAAAGCTAATACCTGCACCTGAAGACAGAAAAAGTATGTTAGCAGTATTCAATAATCTTGATGATGCAGCTAAAACAATAACAGGTATTATTGCTAATAAGGTTATACCTGCTACTTTAGAAATAATGGACAATGTAACTATTAGGACAGTCGAGAATTATGCTAAAGTTGGATTACCTATAGATGCAGAAGCAGTTCTATTAATAGAGGTAGATGGCATTCCAGAAGTGGTAGTTAAAGAAGCAGAAGCTGTAGCAAAGGTATGCAAAGAGAACAACGGCGAACTTAGAATAGCAGAAACTGCAGAGGAAAGAGAAAAGTTGTGGACTGCTAGAAGGGCAGCTTTACCGTCTTTAGCTCAGGTAAGTCCAACTACTGTTTTGGAAGATGCAACTGTTCCTAGAAGTAAAATACCTGATATGTTAAAAGCTTTGAAAGAGATTGCTAAAAAGTATGACTTGACTATTGGTACTTTTGGTCATGCAGGTGACGGGAATTTACACCCTACTATCCTAACTGATGAAAGAAATAAGGAAGAAATGGAAAGGGTGCATAAAGCTGTAGATGAAATCTTTACAGTTGCCTTAGAATTAGGTGGTACCTTATCAGGAGAGCATGGCATTGGAATAGCGAAAATGAAATATTTGGAGCAAGAGTTTGGAGCCGTAGGTATTGAGGCTATGAAAGCAGTTAAAAGGGCTCTGGATCCTGATAATATATTTAACCCTGGCAAAATTGTTAATATCTAAAGGGGGAATTAAGCATGGCAATCTATGATGATCTTAAAAATATTGAAAGTGAAATTATAAAATGCATGAACTGTGGCAACTGCCAGGCTGTGTGCCCTATTTATAATGAAACACATACAGAAACAGGTGTAGCCAGGGGCAAAATCCAACTAGCTAAAGGCTTACTTGAAGGAAAGTTGGAATACACAGATAAAATGGCTGAGATATTAAGTCTTTGCTTAACATGCAGGGCTTGCGGAGCTAATTGTCCTTGTGGTGTTCAGCCTGAAAAGATTATTCTTGCTACCAGGGCAGCTATGGCTAAGAAAAAAGGAATCCATCCATTAAAAAGAAGAATCTTTGATGTTCTTAAAAGACCAAAACTATTTAAGTTTGGTATGATAGCAGGTAGTAAGTTTCAAGGTATGGGGATGAAAAAGGTCAAGGGGAAAAACCTTGCGTCACCTAGATTGCCAATTGGGTTAGATATGAGGAGAGTTATTCCTCCATTGGCAGATAGGTATTTGATTAAAGAATTACCAAGGGTTAGTAAAGTTGACAATCCTAAATATAAAGTAGCCTTTTTCATAGGATGTGTTAATAACTATATCTATACGGATGTAGGTAAGGCAGTTGTAAATGTTCTTTTAGCTAATGATGTTGAAGTTATTATACCTGAGCATCAGCACTGTTGTGGTATCCCAACCTTAATGCACGGGGATGTTGATACAGCTAAGAAGATTGCAAAATACAATTTAAATGAGCTTAGCAAAGAGAATGTCGACTATATTGTTACAGCTTGTGGAACGTGTGGAAGTGCCCTGTCTCATCATTATCTTGATTTATTGGCAAATGAAGGTGGATATATAAATGTAGCAAAAAAGATAGCGCCAAAGGTATATGATATTTCTGAGTTTTTGGTAGAAGTTATTGGGTATAAAAAACCACAGGGGGCTATTAAGGAAAGGGTAACGTATCATGATCCTTGTCACCTTGTTCGAGGGGATAAAGTGGTAGCTAAACAGCCAAGGGAGATTTTAAATTCAATACCTGAACTGGATTTTGTAGAAATGTCCAAGCCAGATCGTTGTTGCGGAAGTGCCGGTTCCTTTAGTTTGACCCATTATGAAATGTCTAGCTCGATTAGAAACAAGAAAACTGATGATATTCTGTCAGTTAAACCCACAATGCTTGTAACAAGCTGTGGTGCTTGTAGGATGCAGTTGGAGGATGGCCTACATCAAGCTGGAGAAGATATTCCAGTACGTCATGTAGCCCAATTGTTAGAGATGTCATATGAAAATGCAGAAAAGAAAAACAAGTAAATATGTAACTAGAATTCAGATGAAAACCGAAAATCCATCTGAATTTACATCACCTTATATATGGAGGAGTGAGAGTATATGGGTCAAGTAGCTCAAATTATAGACTGGCAGAAGAGTATTCCAGCAAACCAGGATATTGAAGTGTTATTTAATACATTTAAAGAAAAAGCAGAAGCTCTTACAGTTAAGGTCATCAGATGTTCATCTGTTCAGGAAGCTGAAAATGCTGTCAATAGAGAAATTAAAGAAGGCGGCTATCAGAAAGTGGTAGCAGTACCACTTGAGAAAATTAATTTTGATAATGTTAAGAAACAGGCTGAGCAAGATGGAGTTGAATTTATTACAGACCTAAATAGAGATGTTGTGGAAAAAGCTGACCTAGGTATTACCGAATTTGATCTTGGCATAGCTGGCTTAGGTACAATTGTGCAGGATGCTACAGATGTGTATAAAAGGCTAGTTTCCTCCTTAACTCCAACTCATTTAGCCATTATAAATACTAGGTCATTAGTGGAAAGCTTTGAAGATTCGTTAGATGTTATTCAAAAGACCTATGGAAACCAAGTGCCTGGATATATATCTTACATTACAGGGCCAAGTAAGACTGCTGATATTGAGCGGGTATTGACCGTTGGTGTTCATGGCCCTGGACGACTGATAATTGTATGTGTTGAGTAGGGTTTTAAAAAACTGAGCAATTTTGGTTATGGGGGAGTGTGAATTATGCCTATAGATCAAGCATTTAAAAAAAGTGTTAATAAAGCACTTAATGATCCTAATTTAAGAGGTGCTTTGGGAAAGTTTGGAGACGAATTCCCAGTTTCAAGGGAAGCTGTATATACTGGCATTGATTTTGAAGAACTAAGAAGTCAGATTGCTGAATTAAAATCCTCGGCTGGATCGCGTGCTGAGGAATTGGCATGTGAATTTGAAGAAAATATTCTTAAAAAAGGTGGTCACGTTCATAGGGCTGCTGACGGTGATGAAGTAGTCAAAATTTTAACTGGGATTGCACAAGAAAGAAACGCAAAACTATGTGTTAAAGCAAAATCTATGGCAACAGAAGAGATAGAACTTAATGAAAGAATGAAAGATGTTATGGAAATGGTTGAAACTGACCTCGGTGAATGGATTATCCAACAAGTTGGTGAAAAGCCTTCCCATATGGTAATGCCAGCTATTCATTTGAGTAAGGAACGGTGTGCAGAAATTTTTACAGAGGCATTAGGAAAAGATGTTGAACCTGATATTGGATTAATGGTTAAGCTTGCTAGACAGACTTTAAGAGAAAAATTTTTAAAGGCTGATATCGGTATATCAGGATGTAACGTGGCTATAGCTGAAACTGGTACTATGTGTATATTTACGAATGAAGGTAATGGACGATTGTCTACTACTGTGCCACCAGTACACGTTGCAATTTTTGGTTATGAAAAACTCGTAGAAAAGTTCAAAGATCTAGCTCCTATAGCTAAGGCTCTTCCAAAAAGTGCTACAGCACAACCACTAACAAGTTATGTAACAATGATTACTGGGGCTGTACCAACCCTTAAGGATGGATCAGGAACAGAAGTTGTTGATAAGGAACTTCATGTAATTATCTTGGATAACGGCAGAAAAAAGTTATTAAAGGACCCATTATTTAAACAAATAACACAATGTATTCGTTGTGCAAGTTGTCTAAATGTATGTCCAACCTATCAATTAGTAGGAGGGCATGTTTATGGACACATCTATGCTGGTGGTATTGGAGTTCTGCTAACTTCCTATTTTAATAGTATGAAGGATGCAGATAAGCCCCAAGAAATGTGTATTGGATGTGGACGGTGTAAAGAGTTTTGTCCTGGTAAAATTGATATTCCTGGTCTCATAATGGAAATGAGAAATAGGATTAGAAAAGATATACCTTTAGACTTTTTACAAAACTTTATTGTAGGGTCAGTTCTGAAAAACAAGGGACTATTTCATTTTGGAATGCGCCAGGCTTCTTGGGCACAGAAGCCTTTTACTGCAGAGGGGAAGGATGGAAATAAGTTTATCCGTAATCTACCATTAGGGTATTCTAAACTTTCTCATTGGAGGAGCTTGCCCGCAATTGCTCCAAAGCCATTTAGAGATATCATAAAATCCATGAAACAAAATGTGGAGAATAAGAAAGGGACAATTGCTTTTTATGGAGGCTGTGTTATAGATTTTGCTTATCCCGAAATAGGTGAATCATTGGTTAGGGTTTTAAATAAAAAGGGATATGGGATTGTTTATCCACAAGATCAAACATGTTGTGGAGCACCAGCAAAATATATGGGAAGGCAGGATGTGGCTGCAGAGATTGCCAAACAAAATTTAGCTGGTTTTGCAAAAGATGAATACGACTATATTGTTAGTGCTTGCCCAACTTGTACATCAGCACTTAAGCACGATTGGGTTCAGCTATTAGAAAATGATTCTAAAGCAAAGGCTGATGCTGAAAAGATTTCTGAAAAAGCAGTTGACTTTATTAAACTAATCCATATGCTAGATTCAAATGAACAAGGACTTAGTGAAAAGGAAGTTGCAACTACATGTGATGTAGCATGTACTAGTGCAATCAAGGTTACCTATCATGATGCATGTCACTTAAATCGTGGTATGGGTGTTAAGGTAGAACCGAGAGAGATATTAGAATCTTTGTCGCATTTAGAATATAAAGAAATGGATGAAGCTGATCGTTGCTGTGGTTTTGGAGGATCCTATTGTATTAAGCTACCTGAAGTATCCGCAGAAATGTTAAATAGGAAGCTAAAAAATGTACAAAATAGCGATGCTTCAATAGTTGCTGTAGATTGCCCTGGTTGTTTAATGTCATTAAGGGGTGGCCTAGATACTAAAAAGTCAAACACTAAGGTATTACACACGGCACAGATTTTAGATGGCAAATATTAGGATAAAATGCCCTGTTAAGTGCAAACTTTCAGGTTTGTTTTATCGAAATAAGTTTGATTTTATCCTTTTGGGTCGAATTTTGTGTAGACGGTGATAGTAAGAAATGCTACTATTAAATTTAAGTGAAATAAGTAATTTATAATCTACAAAAAAGAGATTAAATGAGGGATATTTATGCAATTTACACCCATTAAACCCAGAAAGATATACGAGCAAATTGTGGAACAAATAAAGGCAATGGTAACAGAAGGAAACTTAAAACCTGGAGACAGACTACCATCGGAAAGAGAGATGGCTGACAGGCTTACGGTTAGTCGAGCTTCGGTTAGAGAGGCACTAAGTGCATTACACCTAATGGGCCTTGTTGAGATAAAATCCGGAGAGGGGACCTTCATTAGGCAGACCAGTATAGATTCAATTATTGAGCCATTAGCTATGATTTTATTAATGGAAAGAGATACAGTATTAGAAATATTAGAGGTGCGTAAGGGGTTAGAGGTTGAGGCAGCTGGGCTAGCTGCTATGAGGCATGACAAAGAGGACCTGGGGAAGATGAGAGAAGCCTTAGATGAGATGCACAGGGACATTGAATCTTTAGAAATTGGTGAAAAAGCAGATTGGAAATTCCATTATACAATAGCCCAGGCTTCCCGAAATGTATTATTGGCAAGGCTAATGAATACAGTATCAGATACCATTGAAAATACAATGCGTACCAGTCGCCAGAATCTTTATGCAACTAAAAATATGCCCAAAACACTCTTAGATGCACACGAGGGAATATATGAAGCAATATCACAAGGAAATTCACTCGAAGCTCGCAGGAGAATGTATGAGCATTTATTGATGGTAGAAAATAATATAGTCATGGAATAGTCTTTTCTTAAAGAAGGTGTTGACACATATTGTCGAATAGTGTAGAATTATAAACTGTTGGTAAGGGCCATTAGCTCAGTCGGTAGAGCACCTGACTTTTAATCAGGGTGTCCCGCGTTCGAGTCGCGGATGGCTCACCATTAATCTCAAAATGGCCCGTTGGTCAAGCGGTTAAGACACCGCCCTTTCACGGCGGTATCAGGGGTTCGAGTCCCCTACGGGTCACCAATATTTGCCTCGGTAGCTCAGTCGGTAGAGCAGAGGACTGAAAATCCTCGTGTCGGTGGTTCAATTCCGCCCCGAGGCACCATATTAATTTAAAAGAGCTAACAAAAACTGTCATTGGAAACTATAACCTGGCAGTTTTCTTGTACAAGGAGACAAATGGACGTTTCGCTTGTCATATAAAAATTTGTTTACATGTTGAATTACCAAATCATGAGACAAAGGGACGTTTCGCTTGTCATATAAAAATTTGTTTACATGTTGAATTACCAAATCATTAAAGATCTTATAGGAATGGAGTAGTGGATTTCATGAATGAGATAAAAGACACTATTGAAAGTACAATCAAAGGAGCTGTAAAGAAAAATTCTTATGGTATTAAGGAACCTTTGATTGGTTACGCCAGCCCAAATGATCATTTGTTTCAAGAGTTGAAGAGATTGCACCCTCATCATTTAATGCCGGAGGATCTCTTAGGGGATGTAAAATCTATTGTAGCTTTCTACTTGCCTTTTGACTTAGAAATTGCCAGGTCCAATAGAGGAGGAAATAAAGTATCAGAAAAGTGGGCAAGTGCTTATATTAATGCAAATTCTCTGATAAATAAAATATGTACATTGTTAACTGATAGGTTAAAGGAACTAGATGTAAAAGCAACATATCAGAAGGCTACTCATAATTTTGATGAAGAAACCTTAAAAGCTGCTTGGTCTCATAGAAGCATTGCTTATATAGCGGGTCTAGGTACATTTGGTGTTAATAAAATGCTTATAACCCCAGTTGGGTGCGCAGGTAGATTTGGCAGTATTGCAATCAATTACTTAATCGAGCCTACAGTTAGACCTGATAAAGAATATTGTTTATTCTATCAGGGAAGAGGTTGCTTAAAGTGTGTAAAAGCCTGTCCAGTTGGGGCTTTGACTGAGAATAGTATTGATAAGTATTTATGTTATGATAGACTTCTAAAGGTAGCTGAAGATTACAGCTCCATGGGACTTGCAGATGTATGTGGTAAATGTATAGGGCCATGTGCTAATTACTAAAATATATGAGATATTATTAACTTTTGCATGAAGTTGTGAATAATTATATTGATATTTATATCGGGTTTAGACTATAATATAAGTATATGAATATCTAATATGTTAGGTGCCCGTAAAGGGGTAATAGGGAAGCTGGTGAAATTCCAGCACGAACCCATCACTGTAACCAACGAGTTAGGCTATACCACTGGACTATATCTGGGAAGGTAAGCCGCGTGACGATTGAGTTGGAAGTCAGGAGACCTGCCTAAACCATATTACTTTAAGGATGATGGAAAAGTTCTTGAGCTGTTATTTAAGCTTGAGGACTTTTTTTTATTAGTTGGGGACATTCCTCAAGGACAGAATATAACTTTAAAAGAGGTGTGTCCCCGTACATTAAAAAGGAGGTAGTAACATGAAACTTATGAAAGAAACGCTAGAAAAAATTGTCAGAACTAATCCAGAGGTAGGAGTAGAAGCACAAAACAGATTGGATAATCTAACGAAGCCACCTGGGAGTTTGGGAGTATTAGAAAAAATAGCAGTAAAGCTTGCCCGTATCCAGAATAATCCAATGCCAACTTTAGGCGATAAAGTAGTTATGACAATGGCAGGTGACCATGGAGTAGTAGAAGAAGGTGTTAGTGCTTTTCCACAAGAAGTAACTCCCCAGATGGTACTAAACTTCCTTTACCAGGGTGCGGCTATAAATGTATTAACAAAGCATGCTGGGTCCAGAGTGATAGTAACTGATGTAGGAGTTGCAGGAGAAACAATTAATCATCCAGACTTAAATAATTGTAGGATTAGAAGTGGCACAAGAAATATGGCTAAGGAATCTGCAATGACAGAAGAAGAGGCTGTTGCAGCAATAGAAGTTGGAATTAAAATGGTTAATAAAGAAATAGATAATGGGGCTACTTTAGTAGGTACTGGTGAAATGGGAATTGGAAATACAACTCCTAGTAGTGCCATTTTAGCATGTTTTAGTGGAAAAGATATTGAACTTTTAACTGGAAGAGGTACTGGAGTAAATGATGCAGGATTGGTTAAAAAGCAGCAGGTAATTAGAAAGGCCCTTGAAGTAAATAAGCCGGATGCAAGTAATCCACTTGATGTCTTGCAGAAAGTGGGTGGTTTGGAGATAGCTGCTTTAACAGGTGTGATTCTAGGAGCATCTGCTAGAAGAATTCCCGTTGTAATTGATGGTTTTATCTCAACAGCAGCAGCACTGATAGCATACAATATGAAAAATGAATGTAAAGAATATATGCTAGCATCCCATGTTTCTCAGGAACCAGGACATAAGATTATGTTGGATATGATGGAACTACAGCCAGTACTATATTTAGATTTAAGGTTAGGAGAAGGCACAGGGGCAGCTTTAGCTTTCCACCTCATTGAAGCATCTGTTAAGATTATTCATGAAATGGCTACCTTTGCAGAGGCTGGAGTAAGCAATAAACAATAATTAGGTAAATGGTGACAATTTCGATTGTCACCATTTTGATTCGCTTAATCTGCATAGGGTAAATGGCCATAATCTTAAAAAAAATTAGTAAATATATGTAGAATAAACAGGTAATTGTAATATTATGTAGAATTCTCAATAATGTCTTTTGTTTTAAACGGAGGTAAAAAATGTATAATACAAGCCAAAGCAAAAATGAAACGGGAATTTACATAACAGAAAACAAGCATTTTGAAGCTCTTTTCAAAAATGCAAGCGATGCTATTATATACTTTGACCTGGAAAATAGAATAGTAGAGGTCAACTCAAAATTTCTAGAGCTATTTGGTTATTCTATTGAGGAAATCAAAGGTAGAAAAATTGAAGATATATTGCTAAGTGATTTAGGAGATGAAACTTATTCTTACGAATATTCCATTGCAGTTGAGACTTCCAAGGAGATATTAGCTGGAAAAGCAAATTCCTTTGAAACAATAAGATACGGCAAGGGAAATATCCCAGTCAATGTTATAGTAAAAGGTGTTCCTGTGATAATTGATGACGCGATAATAGGTGGTTATGGAATTTATACAGATATTACTCCTCAAAAACAAGTAGAAAGTGCCTTAAAAGAGAGTGAGGCACGGTATAGATCATTCTTTGAAAATGCATCTGTAGGAATCGGAGTTTCTAATTTTGCTGGCTTTATAATGAACGCAAATGAGGCTTTATGTAGATTTTTGGGATATTCATTAGAGGAACTCTCAAAAATCCATTTTACTGAGTTTACCCATAAAGCGGATATAGAAAAGGATCTTGCGTTACATAATTCCCTTATAAATGGTGAAATATCTAGTTACGTCATGGACAAAAGATATATTCGTAAAGATGGTCAGGTTGTATGGGGCCGACTAAATATATCTATCATAAGAGAAATCGATGGTGAATTTAAGTATTTAACTACTGCCATTGAGAATATAGATGAAAGAAAATGTGCAGAAGTAGCTCTAAAGGAATCAGAGCGGCGTTTAGCAGATATAATAGACTTTCTTCCAGATCCAACATTTGTTATTGATAAAGATAGCAAAGTGGTACTTTGGAATAGAGCAGTAGAAAAAATCACAGGTGTAAAGGCAGAAGACATGCTAGGTAAAGGAAATTATGAATATTCCTTGCCTTTTCACAACTCTAGAAGGCCTATATTGATAGACATGGTTTTGGATTATGATAAAAAAATGGAAACTGAATATAAGTATATAAAGAGATTTAATAATGATTCGCTAATTGCGGAGGTTTACTCACCTTTCCTTGGTGAGGGAGGTTCTTATCTTTGGGTTAAAGCAACACCGTTGCGCGATATTGATGGAAGTATTGTTGGTGCAATTGAATCTTTTAGGGATACTACTGAGCGTCATAAGTCCGAAAAGGAACTAATATATCAAAAGCAATGTTTCGAGACATTGTTTAAAAATTCTTTTGAGGCGATTACACTTTTGGACAGGAATCACAGAGTAATAGATTTAAACTCGGAATTTCAAAATCTTTTTGGTTATTGTGTGGGAGATATTAAAGGAAAGAATATTGATTCCTTGCTAGCACCTGGGGAAAGAATTACCGAAGCAAAGGAAATAACCAATAAAGTATGTAGTGGGCAACCAGTATCGTTAGAAACAATCAGATATTCCAAGGCGGGCCGACCAATAAATGTACAAATAAAAGGAGTTCCTGTGACTATAGAAAATGAAGTGGTCGGTGTATACGGAATCTATGACGACATAACAGAAAGAAAGCTTCATGAAGAAAGATTGAAATATCTTGGTATGCATGATGTATTAACAACTTTATATAACAGAAATTATTTTGAAGAAACCTTAAGACGCATCGATACCGAAAGGCAACTACCTATAAGTATTATAATTGGCGATGTAAATGGGTTAAAGCTTGTTAATGATGCTTTTGGCCACAATGAAGGTGATAAGCTTCTTAAGAGGATTGCTAAGGTTTTTAAAAAGATATGTAGAGCAGAAGATATAGTATGCCGCCTTGGTGGAGATGAATTTGCATTTATTTTTCCTAAAACAGATGAGTATGTAGCAGAGGAAATTTGTAACCGTATTAAAGATGAGTGTCATAGAGCTGGAGGTGAGCCTATACCCTTAAGTGTTGCATTTGGAGTTGCGACAAAAAAGCTTAATACTGACAATATGCTCGATACTCTTAAGGAAGCTGAAGAAAGAATGTATAGAAATAAGCTTCTAGAAAGTAAGAGTTCTAGAAGTTCCATAATATTGTCACTTCAAAAAACTCTTTCAGAAAAAACACATGAAACAGACCAACATTGTCAAAGGTTGAAGGAACATGCGGTAACTATTGGTAAAGCCATAGGTCTAACAGTTAGTGAACTGGATGAACTAGTTCTTTTGACAACCTTACATGATGTGGGTAAGGTTGCCATTCCCGAACATATTTTACAAAAACCTGGACCGTTGGATGATGAAGAATGGGAAATCATGAAGAAACATACTGAAATTGGACATAGGATAGCCCAGGCTGCTCCAGAGCTGGTTCCTATTGCCGACAAAATTCTTTACCATCATGAACGCTGGGATGGAACTGGTTACCCTCATGGTTTGCGAGAAACACAAATACCGCTTGCTTCAAGAATTTTAGCAATAGTTGATGCTTTTGATGTTATGACAAAGGGAAGACCATATAAAAGAACCCTTACACTTAATGAAGCTTTAATAGAATTAGAAGAATGTGTAGGTACCCAATTTGATCCAGACTTGGTTGAAGTGTTTATTAAAAGTATAGAGATAGGATTTCATCAATAACTAAAAAAGGCAAACTGAATTATGAATAACCCCATTAAGATATACATTACCAATCCTACTTCGTTTGACCTTCCAGCTAAGGTTTTAAAGATTGCGTAAGATGTAAATCCAAAAGCAATGCCTTGCGCAATACTAAAAGTTAGCGGCATCAGAATGATTGTTAAAAAGGCTGGGATCGCTTCTGTAAGGTCAGTAAAATTGATATTTAAAACATCAGTCATCATTAAAACACCAATTAGTATTAAAACTGGGGCTGTGGCAATAGCTGGAACAGAGGTTACAAGGGGAGCAAAAAAGAGAGCGGCTAAAAAGAGTAGTCCAGTTACTAGAGAAGTTAGACCAGTTCTTCCTCCTTCTTCAATACCTGCGGCACTTTCAATGTATGAGGTGGTTGTACTAGTACCTACTACAGCACCAAATAATGTCCCAATAGCATCACTTGTTAGAGCCTTATCCATTCCTGGAACATTACCATCTTCGTCCATAAGCCCGGCCTTTCGAGTAACACCCATAAAAGTTCCAATAGTATCAAATAAATCAACAAATGTAAAAGAGAATATAACTGTAATTAAACCTACTCCTAAAGCGCCCATAATATCTAATTTTAAGAGTGTAGGTCCGATACTTGGTGGTGGTCCAATAATATGAGTAACAGCTATTGGAAGTGTAGCGTTACCTATATTAAATACCATGGAAATTAATGTAATTATAACTACTCCAATCAAAAATGCACCCTTAATTTTTCTAATTACAAGAAAGCCAGTAAAAATTAAACCAAATAATACTAATTGAACACTTGGATCAGAGAGATTACCAAGTCCCACAAGAGTATCTGGATCGGATACTATTATTCCAGAATTATTAAAGCCGATTGTGGCAATAAATAATCCTATTCCTACAGCAATAGCACTTCTTAATGACCTCGGGACTGCTAGAATTATGGCTTGTCTAACTCTTGTGATTGTTAAAATAAGAAAAATAATTCCTGATATAAAAACAGCTCCAAGGGCTGTTTCCCATGGAAGTCCCATTCCTAAGACGATTGTGTAAGCAAAAAAGGCATTCAACCCCATTCCAGGTGCTAAAGCAATTGGAAAATTAGCATACAAACCCATAAGAATAGTAGCAAAGGCAGATGCTAAAATAGTGGCACCAATTGCAGCTTCATGGGGCATACCAGCATCAGCTAAAAATAGCGGATTCACAAAAATGATATATGCCATGGTTATGAATGTAGTAAAACCAGCTATTATTTCCGTTCTTATACTAGTACCATGGTCCTTTAACTTGAAGTAATTTTCCAAGAAACCTTGATTTGAATTTTGCATCTGCTACCTCCCAATGAATCTATTTGAAGATTATTTTACCCATTACACTAAGAGTTATTATAAATCTAATGACTTTTTATATAGGTGTTATGCTAGAATAGAATAATACCAACTGTGAAGGGAGAAGAAAGATAGATATGGATGCAATCATAATACGCCCTTTAACTGAAATGAAAGAATTTCGGGATTGTCATCAACTTCAGGCTATTGCTTGGAATCTTAAAGACATGGAGGAGGTAGTTCCTGATCACCAATTACTTACCGCCCAAAAAAACGGTGGACTCGTTCTGGGGGCTTACCTGGATCAAGAGATGATAGGGTTTAGCTATGGATTTGTTGGTTTAAACCTACAAAAGCAAGTTATCTTCTGTTCTCATCTTTTGGCTGTACTTCCACAGTACAGGGGGCTTAGTATTGGATACAGTTTGAAACTAGCACAAAGAGAAGAGATTTTAAAAAAAGGAATAAGCATCATAACCTGGACCTTTGATCCACTAGAAACAGCTAATGCAAAGCTCAATTTAAAAAAATTAGGAGGTGTAGCAAATACATACTATATTAATCATTATGGAAGCCTTGATGGAATTAATAAAGACTTACCCTCTGACCGCCTGGTAATTGAATGGCATATAAATAGTGAAAGAGTTAGGAGTATTATTCAAGGCAATGATATTGAAATGCCCAGGGAAATTTACAAACCACTTGAGCTACTACCTGCGGAGGATGGTACAGAACCCCTAATGAAAGAGTTTGAAGAAAAAGAAACAATTTTACTTGAGGTTCCCACACAAATTCAAAAAATAAAGAAAGATAATAGCTCACTAGCCTTAAGATGGCGATTTGCACTAAGAGAAGCTATGTGTAATTACTTTGCTAAGGGTTATTACGTTGATAATTTACTTAATATGTCGGATGATTCAGTATCATATGTTTTAAAAAAAGGAGGAGTCCTATCATGAAAATAGAGAAAATTGAAATTAGGCAGGTTGATTTACCATTTATCAGCTACTTCGAAACAAGTTTTGGAAGGGAAGAGGTCAGAGATGCTATAATTATAGGCGTTCATGGAGATGGACTAGTGGGATACGGTGAAGTAGTAGCTTCAGAATTTCCTGGGTATAGTTATGAAACCCTTAGTACTGCTCGGCATATAATTAAGGATTTTTTAATTCCTATTTCCCAAAGAAATAACTGGAATACACCCGAGGAGCTATCTGACCTTTTTGAGGTGGTAAAGGGACATCCAATGGCCAAAGCGGGATTTGAGGGGGCTGTATGGGACTTATATGGAAAACAGCAGGGAAAATCATTATCTCATTTAATAGGTGGAGTTAAAGACAAAATAGCAACGGGAGTTAGCATTGGAATACAGGAGAGTGTTCCAAAACTTGTTAATCTAATAGAGGGTTATCTTGAAGAAAACTATCAAAGGATTAAGGTTAAAATAAAACCTAAATGGGATTTGGAAATGCTCAAGGAGATACGCAAGAGGTTTCCCAATATTAAGTTAATGGCAGATGCAAACTCAGCCTATAGCTTAAGTGATGTTGATCTTTTTGTAGAAATGGAAGATTTAAATCTAATGATGATTGAGCAGCCTTTAAGTCATGATGATATCATTGACCATTCATTTTTACAAAAGGAATTAAAAACACCTATTTGCCTTGATGAAAGCATTCTAAATCCGGAAGATGCAAGAAAAGCCTATCAGTTGGGAAGCTGCAAAATAATTAATATTAAAATTGGTCGTGTTGGAGGGTTAACTAGGTCAATCAGGCTTCACGATATCTGTTCTAATCTTGGAATTCCAGTATGGTGCGGAGGAATGCTTGAAACTGGCATTGGCCGAGCTCAAAACTTAGCAATTGCTTCTTTACCTAACTTCACAATTCCAGGGGATACGTCAGCATCTAAGAGATACTTTCTAGAAGACATTGTTGATAATCTTGCAGCAATCAATCCTGATGGAACCATAGATGTGCCAACAGGACCTGGTATCGGTGTCAACCCAATATTAGGAGTTATGGATAAATTTACCGTTGCAAAAGAAGTCATAAAGCTCTAAAAGACAAAGGAAAGACAAAGGGACGTTTCGCTTGACATATAAAGGAATAATTAGTGGTTAGTTATTTTAATAGGAAAGTTAAAGATCAAAGGGAGTCTTCAATGGGCTTCCTTTAATTTTTTCTCTAGAATTAAATTTCTAAGGTAGATTAATGATAAAATTAGCAAAAGAAAGTGTAACTTTCTTCATCAGTCAAACGTTCTTTATAGGAAGGAGGGTGGCCATGGAAGCAAAGTCTTTAGAAGATGTTTATAAATATTATATGAATGATTTGTACAAATACCTGCTTCAGCTTTCAGGTCACCCTCAAATTGCTGAGGATTTGGTGCAAGATACTTTTATCAAGGCCTATGAACATTTAGAAGGGTATCAAGGGGAAAAAGTACGCCCATGGCTTTTTCGTGTAGCATATAACGCATACATTGATTGGTACCGTAAAAATAAAAAACTAATCCACACAGATCCCCAACTACTAGCAGACCTGAGCAAAGATATGGAAACAGGTCCCGAAGAAGACTACTTAGAGCAAGAGAGATTAAGGAATTGGTTTAGGGTAGTGAATTCTTTACCAGAAAAGGGCAGGCAGGTTATTCTCTTAAGAGATTATTACGACTTTACATATGAGGATATTGCTCAGGTTCTAAAGCTTAACTTATCTAATGTAAAAGTAACTTTATATAGGGCTCGTCAGAAAATTAAAGAGGTGATGGGAAATGAAAATGAGCTGTGAAAAATTTAGACAATTAAAGGATAGATATCTGCAAGGTGTAATAAGTGGAGAAGAAGAGCAAGCGATTGAAAAACATTTAGAAGGTTGTCATGAGTGTCAGCAATTATTTGATGAATGGATTAAAGAAAGTGAAAAACGAAAAATCCTTCCAAATGGATTTATGAATAAAGTAACAACCCCTTACAACAGCCTAGATGATAAAAAACAACAGAGAATTCTCAGATGGGCTAAATACAGAAATCGGTTGAGCATGGCTACTTCCGTACTTCTGCTATTTCTAGTAGCTAGCTTTGTCGGTTCTCTTCTTTCAAGCTTATATTTTACCTTAGGTGGAGAAGGCTCACGTATGTATAGAACACAAAATACTGCAGTTGTCTTAACGGAATTAGCATTTCCCAATGTGACCATGCCTGCTGTTATAACCGCACCTTCTGGTGGTCCACATATATTTACTAGTAGAGGCTGGGGTCACAGCAGCATAAAAATTAAACCCTACTTTGTAGCCCTCGGAGAATATGCATTAGAGAAACAAATTGGAAAAGAAAAACATTCAATAGGGCAGCTAAATATTAATCACCTTTTAATGCTTACAGGGACTAAGTGGCAATGGAAAGATAATGGTTATCAACAATTCTTATATTTTTATCACCCCGATCAAATAACTGAGTTTATTGGTAATGGTATTGATGAAAGGGACCTTGATAATCAAGAGACATGGCAGACATTAGATGCTATATCTGAAGGTACTGTAGCAGAATTAGCTATATCTTTCTTTGAAACCTACTCAATTGACCAGGTAATGAATATGCTAAAAGATTATGATTTAGATATTACGTGGTATGCAGTTTCAACAGGAGTAGAGGGTAAATATGTGTCAGATAGGGATAACAGTCCTTTATCTGCATTTAACGGAGTTTGGGGAGTGCCCCATATGTCCAGCAATATGCTTAATAGCTACAACCCAATCCGCTCAGATGATAGTTCTGCTCGAGAAGGGTATTTTATAAATTCCATTGAGTTTTTGCTTAAAAATGAGAGGATCGCAAAAAAGATATACCGAGGGAATTCTAGAGAATTACTTTTATCCGAAAGATACGAATATGTAAAGGAAAATGGAGTGCAGGTTTATGGTGTAGTGGTTACTGGGCCAACTAAAGAACTATTAAAGCTGCAGGAACTAGAAACAATCCACTCTCCTGCCTTGGGGGAGATTCAGTTATGGAATTGGTTTCACCGAAGCTTTGAAGGGACCCTTTATTAAACATTTTGTGCTTATGTATATATTTGACAGGTAATTTTATATATTATAAAATAATAATGGGTAGATATATAGATTATGTATCTTATTTTGCAATAAATATACTTGAATATGCAAACCAATGGAAACATAAATTCATTAAAATATAAGTGATTTAACTGAGAATAAGGAGGATTTTAGAAATGGCGAAGAAGAAATTTGAGAGGAACAAACCTCACGTTAACGTAGGAACAATCGGTCACGTTGACCATGGTAAGACAACATTAACAGCAGCAATGACAACTTGTTTATCAAAGACAGGTGGAGCAGTAGCAACAGCATACGATCAGATTGACAATGCACCAGAAGAAAGAGAAAGAGGAATTACAATCAGTACAGCACACGTAGAATACGAAACACCAAACAGACACTATGCACACGTAGACTGTCCAGGACACGCTGACTATGTAAAGAACATGATTACAGGAGCAGCTCAGATGGATGGAGCTATACTAGTAGTAAGTGCAGCAGATGGACCAATGCCACAGACAAGAGAACACATTTTACTAGCACGTCAAGTAGGAGTTCCTTATATAGTAGTATTCCTAAACAAAGCAGACATGGTAGATGATGAAGAATTAATGGAACTAGTAGAAATGGAAGTAAGAGAATTACTAACTGAATACGAGTTTCCTGGTGATGACATTCCAGTAGTATCTGGATCAGCATTAAAAGCATTAGAATGCGGATGTGGAGAAGCAAGCTGTGAATGGTGCAGCAAGATAAATGACTTAATGGATGCAGTAGACAGCTATGTACCAACTCCAGAAAGAGACAAAGATAAGCCATTCTTGATGCCAATAGAAGATGTATTTAGTATTACAGGCCGTGGAACAGTAGCAACAGGAAGAGTAGA